>CAMEGH010000115.1 GCA_945916045.1 uncultured Candidatus Saccharibacteria bacterium | reverse complement strand
CACCGATCATATTCTAAAAGATGCTGGCGTTGACCCGGACGGTTTGACGATGGAGCAGATGGATGCGGCGATTGTTGAGCACGGCGTAAAAAGCCCGGATGGCAATCCTTTAAGCGAATCACGCACGTTTAATATGATGTTTAAAACGCACGTTGGCCCGGTGGCAGACGAGCATTCGATCAGCTACCTTCGCCCAGAAACCGCTCAAGGTATCTTTACCAACTTCAAAAACGTGGTAGATAATTTTTACCCAGATTTGCCGTTTGGTATCGCGCAGCAGGGCAAGGCGTTTCGTAACGAAATTAGCCCGCGTGATTTTGTGTTTCGTTCACGCGAGTTCGAGCAAATGGAAATTGAATATTTTGTTCACCCAGAAAAATGGGAAGAAGCGTTTGACGAATTGCTGGCAAGCACGCACGAATTTTTGGAAAGTTTGGGGCTAAAGAAAGAGCACATTCACGAACTTGATGTGCCGGCCGAAGACCGCGCGCACTACAGCAAAAAAACCATCGACATTGAATACGATTACCCAATCGGCAAAGAAGAGCTGATGGGAATTGCGTATCGCACTGATTTTGACCTTGGCAACGTACAACGTGTCAGCAAAAAGTCGATGGAGTATCAAGTAAAAGGTACCAACGAAAAATTTGTGCCGCATGTAGTTGAACCGAGCTTTGGCGTGGAGCGTGCGCTGATGGCGGTACTTTCGGAAAGCTACCGCGAAGACGAAATTAACGGCGAAAAGCGTGTGTATTTGGCACTGCCAGAGCACCTAGCGCCAGTGAAATTTGCCGTTTCGCCGCTGCTAAAAAACAAGCCAGCCTTGGTAGAAAAAGCTCGCGAAGTCTACGCCGCATTGAAGAAAAAATACGGAAATGTGATGTGGGACGACAATGGCAATATTGGTAAGCGCTACCGCCGCCAAGACGAAATTGGTACGCCGTATACCGTGGTGATTGACTTTGAAACGATTGAGGGCGACGGCACCGTGACGGTGCGTGATCGTGATACGACGGAGCAGAGGCGCGTTACGATTGACGAGTTAGTCGGCTAGATTGCTATGAACGAAACCGATCGCATGGCCGCCATCCATCAATATCTTGCAAAAGTTACCGAGTTGTTTTACAGCGGCCATGCGATCGAACACGCATATCGCGGTCCGCTCGAAACACTTATAAATTCGCTTGACGATGTTATCGCCGTCAACGACCCGAAGCACAGCGAATATGGCGCGCCGGATTTTGTATTCCTAAAAAAATCGAATCGAGATGTTATTTGCGGCCACGCCGAAGCAAAAGACATTACGGTTAGTCTTGATAAGACTGAAAAGTCTGAGCAAATGCAGCGCTACCATGGGTATGCAAACCTCATTCTTACGGACTATTTGGAGTTTCGGTTTTTCCGTAATGGCGAAAAATATGAAACTATCAGCCTTGGGTACGTCAAAGATGGCATGCTACATAAAACGCCAGAAAATGGCGAGCGCCTTATGCGGCAGCTTGATGATTTTTTGCAGCAAACTCCAGAAAAAATTCGTAGCGGCAGGCGTTTGGCGCATATTATGGGTGGCAAGGCGCGGTTAATTCGTGACAGTATTGTGCAGTATCTCTCGGACGAGAAGGCTAGTAACAGTGAATTTGAACGCATTTATGAAATGATGAAAAAGATGTTGGTCCACGATCTCACGCCCGAAAAGTTTGCTGACATGTACGCGCAAACTTTGGTGTACGGTCTTTTTGTGGCGCGCTACGGCGACACCTCTCCCGAAAGTTTTACTCGCAGCGAAGCGCGCGACCTTGTGCCGGCCAGTAATCCGTTTTTGCGTCACTTTTTTGACCACATTGTGGGACCGAACTTTGATGACCGCCTGGCGCATATTGTTGATGAACTATGCGAAATTTTTAGCGTTAGTAATGTGCAAGAAATTGTACACAAGCACCTGAGGATCGCTGATAAAACGACTGATGCCAAAGACCCAATCATTCACTTCTATGAGGATTTCCTACAAGAGTACGACCCAGCGGAGCGCAAGAAAATGGGCGCGTACTATACGCCAGCACCCGTAGTAAAATATATTGTTCGCCAAGTGGATACTATTTTAAGGGAAGAATTTGGCTTAAGTAGAGGCCTTGCTAGTACTGACACTGTTACGCAGACGGTTGATACGCAGCCGTGGCGCAAAAAAGGTGAACGTAAAGATCGCCTTACAAAAGAAGTAACTATGCCTCGTGTGCAAATCCTTGACCCGGCAGTCGGTACCGCCACATTCTTGAATGAAACTATTAAGTTTATTTACGAAAGCTTTAAGGGCCAGGAGGGCAGGTGGCCGAGCTATGTTAATGACAATCTGGTTAAACGCCTGCATGGATTTGAGTTAATGATGGCGCCGTATACCATTGCGCATTTAAAGCTTGGTATGACACTGAAAGAAACTGGTGTTGAAAAGCTCACCGATCGCCTGGGTGTGTACCTTACAAATACGCTGGAAGAGGGTATTCCTGCGCAACAAGA
>CAMEGH010000114.1 GCA_945916045.1 uncultured Candidatus Saccharibacteria bacterium | reverse complement strand
ATTCATGATACTGATTGGATTGAAACTGAAAGCGAAGTCGATGCACTCTTTTTAGAAAGCGAAATGGTCAAGCGCTACATGCCGCGCTACAATGTGCTGCTGCGCGACGATAAAAGCCAAATGTATGTGCGGATTGACATGAAAAACGAGTGGCCGACCGTGCAATTTACGCGCAACCCGGCTGATGATGGCGCAGATTATTACGGCCCATTTTATAACGGCTACGCGCTGCGAAAAGCCATTCGCTATTTGCGTAAAGTTTATCCGTATTTAACCAAAGAACGCAAGCCGGGTCAGTCGCGTTTGGATGAAGATTTGGGCTTATCGCCAAAGCAAAGCGAAGGTTCGGACGTATATAAAGCGAATTTACGCAAGCTGATTAGTTACATTAAAGGCAACCGAAAAGCCCTCGCCAACGAGCTGGAGCGCGATATGAAAACCGCCGCTGGCTTGCACGATTTTGAAGCTGCCGTAACTTTGCGAAACAGGCTGTACGCCATGAAAGAATTGCAGCGCCGCGTCATGTTTGGCGACCGAGAATTTTTGGATATTTCGAAAGATCAAGCGCTCGCAGATTTGACCGAATTGCTGCAATTGCCAAAATTCCCTGTGCGCATCGAAGGCTACGACATCAGCCATATGAGCGGCAGTAACGTGGTGGCAAGTATGGTGGTATTCACCAACGGCGTGAGCGACCGCGCCGAATATCGCAAGTTTAAAGTCGACCAAAAAAACGACGACGTCAGCAATATTCGCCAGGTGATTTTTCGTCGTTTGAGCGAGCGTAATGTAAAAAGTTGGGGCGAGCCGAATCTGCTTCTTATTGATGGCGGCAAAGGGCAACTGAACGCCGCAATCGACGCCCGCAACGAGCGCGGCCTTTCACATATTCCCGTGGTCAGCGTGGCTAAGCGCGAAGAAGAATTGCTCGTACATAAAACCAATTCTGCCGTTCCAACCGAATTTATTTTGCAATTGCAGCGCGAGCCAATTCCGGGTGTTCGCGTAGTAGAAGACGGCGAAGTCTACGTGGTGAATCTGCACGCCGCGCAGCGTAATGCATCATCGCACTCAAAGAACTTGCGCGCATCACTCGGCGGCCCATCGCGGTATGATGACATCGTAAAACTAATCCAGCGCATCCGCGACGAAGCGCACCGTTTTGCCGTTAGCTACCACACCGTTTTGAAGCGCAAACAGCAAACCAAAACGATGCTGGAAGACGTACCGGGAATTGGCCCGGCGACGCGTAAAAAGCTGCTGAAGGAATTTGGCAGCATGCGTGGCGTAAAAGAAGCCGATCAGCCAGCGTTAGCGCGCGTGGTGGGCGAGGCAAAAGCCGCGTTGATCAAGAAAAGTTTGTAGCGCTGTGCTACGCTAGTAAGATATGAAGCGGCATACAAACAAGGAATTTTTTACGCACAATCGCGAACGTATTGCGGCGCAACTAGAGGGCGGCGTGCTAATTGCCAGCGCCTACGCGGATATGCAGCGCTCGCATGACGCCGCGCACAAATTTACGCAAGAAGCCAATTTTTGGTATTTGACGGGTATTGAACGCCCGGATTGGCTGGTAGTGATTGATAGCGAACGTGGCAGAACTGCGCTCGTTTCGCCCGATGTCGACCCAGTGCACGCATTGTTTGACGGCAGCCTTTCTGCAGAAGACGCACTGCAAATGAGTGGCGCTGATGAGGTAACTTCCCAGGCGGAATTGAAAGAACAGTTGGCAGAATACGCGTGCCAAAATCGTACAATCTATACGGTAGATCAGCCAAGCCGGGCTGAAAAATTTGGCTTTACGCTCAACCCAGCGGCGCAAAAATTACGCCAGCAACTAGAAACACACTTTAGTGAAGTGCACGACGCTCGCCCGCTTTTGGCAAGGTTGCGCGCCATCAAGCAACCGTCAGAACTTGCGGTGATACAACGCGCAATCGACATTACCGCCAAAACTTTGGCGAGTGTGTACAAAAACTTCCAAACTTACGCGCACGAATACGAGATTGAAGCGGCGATTACACACGGATTTCGCACACGCGGTGCATCTGGCCACGCCTACGACCCAATTGTGGCAGCTGGCGCCAACGCCTGTACGCTGCATTACGGCGAAAATAACGCGATGTTGCAGCCATCGTCGCTCGTGCTACTGGATGTTGGTGCGGAAGTCGAACAGTACGCGGCGGATATTACGCGCACGTACAGCTTTGGAGAGCCAACGCAGCGCCAGCGTGATGTGTTTGCAGCCGTGCATACTGCGCACAAAGATATCATTGCACTACTAGCGCCGGGCCTTTCGGTGCAAGCATACAGCGACAAAGTTGATAAGCGCATGAAGCAGGCGCTCATTGAACTTGGCTTGATTTCCGCTAAAAACGACGATGTGGCGTACCGGAAATATTTCCCGCATGCCATTAGCCATGGCCTTGGATTAGACGTGCATGATTCGCTCGGCGCACCGCAAGACTTTGCGCCCAACATGGTACTAACAGTTGAACCGGGTATCTACATTCCCGCGGAGGGGATCGGCGTGCGTAGTGAGGACGGCGATTTGAGTAC
>CAMEGH010000113.1 GCA_945916045.1 uncultured Candidatus Saccharibacteria bacterium | reverse complement strand
TTGCGGCTCGCCCCACAGCGAGTACGCTGGCTTCGGCAGCGCCTTGCGCCCAATCGACGAAAGAACGAATCGGCCAAGCGGTTTTACGAGTGTATCGTAAAACACTTCTAATGTGTCTGAATTTGGCTGCGCTTGCTGAAATTGCGAAAACATAAACAGCACCATGGCAGCTTCGTTTGTATGAAGCGGGTCGCCGGCAGTTGTGTGCGTGTGCGGGCCAGGGGCGCCATCAGCCTGCAAAAGTGGGCGCAGCGAACCATCTGGCAGCAGCGAATCACGGCAAAACATAAAGAATTTGCGCGGCTCGGTTTCGTAGCCAAGCCGAATCAACGGCCAAATTGCCACCGCAGCGCTATACGGCCGGCAGTAACGCGCGCCATTTGCGGCCGTCACGTTCATCACCGCACCCGCTGGATCCAGGTGCGCTCGCACATACAGCAAACTTTTAATAAATTCTGGTCGGAATTCTTCTTCAACGCGATCAATCACGCTCGCAACAGGGTGAATCCAGTTGTGCCACCACTTTAATGTGCGCTGAATGCGCGAGTGAACGCCTTGTTGCTGCACGGCTTGGTGCGACGTAAATGCCTCGATGTGCGAATCACCCGCAGCCACCCAATATTGCACATGGCGCGAATCCTGCGCGGGGATATCTACCGTAAAGCGAATGGTGCTATCGACCATACCGGTGGCAGATGTATTCATACTTAATTCGCCATCATCAGCGTCGCGATAGGTGCCGTCTTGGCCAGGCGCGCCAAAGTGCCCCACGCTATATTGATCAAACGAATCGTGCGCCTCCGAACGCCCGCCAATCATAAACGTGCGATTGCCGCGATAATGCAGCAACGCATTTTGCCCCTTGCGATATTCAATCGTATCCGCACCGGTGCGGCGGTCATCCAGCGTAAACGCCTGGTGCATAAACAGCCGAATTTCGCGCGCGTCATTCCACATATTTACAATATGAATGTTGCGCAAAAAGATCGCTCGTTCGCCGTCCACCGCGTCGCTAAATTCAAGCGCAATGCCAATCTTTTTATTGACGGCTTTTGTGGCGCTAATCAGCGCGCGATACGGATATTTTGCGGTAATTTCCCAGTCGCTCGCATGTAGTTGCAGCCAGCTAGTTTTGCCATCAACCCACACACCAATATGGTGCTGCACCTGCTGGCCAGCCGTGTGATTTAACAGCCCAATTTGCGGAAAATGAAACCCGTCAACCTGACCGAATTCATTAAGTGTGACGTGTAACTGACCGTTGCCCAGGACGATAGGAGACGTCATAATCGCTACAGCCCCCTTCGGTATTGCATCACGCGCCAACGGAGGTCGCGGATGGCGTTAATGTAAGAAAGAAACGCGTCGTACGGCGAATCGTACGGGCTAAAATAGCTGTGCACGCTGCCGTCTTCGTCGCTCCATTTGGTGGCCATATAGTAGGTGTGGTCGGAACTAAGCAAATTGCGCCAATCTGCGGCCAACTGTTTATCGCCGGTTTGCAAAATATCTTTTTCGAGCGCATAAATGTATTTTAGCGCTTCTTGTTGCAAGTGATTGCCGTTCCATGCACTTAAATCGCGCTCGGTGTCGGCCCAGGTAGTGGTGTGCGGTACGCTAATTTCGCCCTCAATCGGGTTTTGCTGAATCGCATCCGACACAGTTTGGAACGTGTTGCCCGGCGTTGCGAGCCATTTGCCCACAAAATGATCAAAGAAATTGAAAATACCGGTGTCGGCCCACTGGTGCTCGCCAAATGTTTCGTAGTCCATAAATAGGTTGACGACGCGACTGCCCGGCGAATTATGATTGGCCCACTGCGCAAATTTGTGCGCAGTCAGCGGCCATTCCGCCCATGATTGGTTGCCAAAACGAAACGCCAAATCGTCGCTTAAGCGGTAGTTCTTCAAAAGCAACGCCAAATTTTCGGTGCCAGCTGCTTTATACACGTGATTTGGGCTGCGCCATTCTAAAACCGGATCCCAGCCTTCAGCCAAAATACCTTTATAGCCACGGCGTTCTGCCCACGCGGCTAATTCATCGTTATAGGCAAGTTCGGTATTACGAAACACCGACGGCACGACGCCAAAGGTATTAAAAATTCGTTCGCGATGCAAGTTTACTTGGCGCTCAAACTCTGGCACGCTGTAAAAAAACGCCAACGAATGGTGATACGTTTCTGCCAAAATTTCTACCTTGCCGGTATCAACCAAGCGCTTAAAACTATCAATCACATCTGGCGCAAAACGCTCGGCTTGGTCTAAAAACGTACCGGTAATACTCAGTGACAACTTAAAATCATCGTGGCGCTTCAGTAAATCGTCCAGCAGCGCGTTCATCGGGCGGTAAGATTTATCGGCCACGCGTTCAAATACACGGCGGTTGTTTAAATCGGTATCACTTTCATCGTTAAAATAGTGATGATCGTGCGCGGCATCAAAAACAGTGTACTGCTTTAGGCGCTGCGGCTGGTGAACGTGCAGGTACAGTGCGACTGCTTTTGTCATGCGATAACTCCTTGTTTTGTATGTTTGTAGATGTGTTTGCATTGTTGCGCCACGTCCATCCACGAAATGCGGGCGTATTCATTGGTGGTGTTCGCCTTCATTGGGTGCAGCAG
>CAMEGH010000112.1 GCA_945916045.1 uncultured Candidatus Saccharibacteria bacterium | reverse complement strand
GCCGAAGCTTGCGGCGAAAAGGCTGACGCCGAAAGCGAGAAAATATTTGGCAACGCGGCAATAATCCTGCCCGGATCGCCCGTTTGGAATGAGTATTGAATCGGTAGCGTGGTGCGCGCGAGCGACCCAAGGAACGAATATTGGTTGGTAATATCAAACGGCGTGTCGCGCGCGGCCAACCGTTTATCTTCGGCGTAGGCAACTTCTACTTGGCGGTTGACATTTTGATATTCGGCCATTGCTTCGGGCGACATCGGTAGCATTCCCTGCTCGCGCGCCACACCATTAAGCATTACGGATGTGCCGACGGCGGTAGCATTTACCATATCAACCCCAGTAAGATCAGGGCCGGTTACTTCGCCGGCAATCATTTCCCCAAGATGTGCCACCAAATATGGCAATGCTAAGCCAAGTGCTACCGAACCGGCAATCGAAAATGCGGTCGTTGCGCCCAGCGACCCGGCGCCCGCCAAAACGCCAACTACGAGCGATCCGCCACGCACGACCGGGTTTTGCACGACGCGGCAACGCTGCGTTAATTCGCGCGGGCTACTAGCGCCCAGTGCATTGGCAACGGTGCGATTGACGCTATCGAGTGTGCCGACCAGCCCGGCACCCACCACAAAACGCGACGCTGCCAAATCAATCCGCGGCTTATCTTGGTAGGCAGATTGCTTGAAGAATGCGGCGTCCATGCCAGCTTTTTTGTAGTTTGGATTGTCGATCATCGGTACGGGTTGGCCTTCGGGCGTTTCGTCGAGTTTTGATTCATCGACAACTTGCTGGCGCATGTCGACTTCGGTAAGTTTTTTGCCCATATATTCGACTTGTTCAGGCGTGGCGTCGCCTGCGCGCATGGCGCTTTCGGCGTTGAGCCAAATCATGGCGTAGCGTGCTAATTCGGCGGCCATAATGGTTTTGGCGGCAAAACTAACGGCGCGGCTGGTGTTATACACCGAACATGCCGTGTCGGCGATGCCGGTTATCATGGTGCCGCGCGCAACATCGTTTATAACTGATCGGCTGCTTGGCGCACTGGTAACGCGGCGCTCGGTTTCGTTCAAATTGCGGGCTTCTTCAGCGGTATATTCTTTGCCGTCGCTATCAACATAGCGGCCGGTTTCGTTGCCATCTTCGTCGGTTTGCGCCACAACGGTTGGCATGCGCAGCGACGTTCGCCCGCCCGATGCGCGCTCGACGTCGCGGTCAAGTTCTTGCGTGGTGGTACCGGTTAATTTTTTGGCGTAACTGGTTTTAATTTTTCCCAAATAGCGCATTGCGGCCGCATTTTTTAAGGTATGAAATTGTGGATTTTTGGCGTTAATGCTGGCTGTGCGGAAATTTGTGTGGCTGCGCATGGCGCGGTTGTAATCTTCGGCGTTGTTAATTTCAAGCACATCGCTTGGATTGCGCGGGTTCACGTACGTCATTTTGGTGATTTTGCCGCGCCCTTCGCCAAAGCCGCTACTTCTGTCAAATTCCATAGAAATACCCGTGCCGTGGTAGGCGGCTTCGGTTTTTTTGATATCAACTGTTTTAAAACGGCAGGCAATTTTTACTGCACCACAACTGCCGGCCGTGGTTTGCTGCAGCTTTGCGCGCCACAGCTGCGAATTTGTGCGATCCATTCCCGCGAGCGAACTATTGAGGTCTTTGGTGAGCGTTTCGACCATTTGCATGGCGGCAATACCGGGCGCAAAAAGCCCGGCTAGCAAGAATCCGCCGCCGCCCATCAGTACCAAAACGATGATAATTGGGACGACGGTTTTTTTGTTGAGTTTTTGCCCCGCCCAGTTTACAAATTGGCGCTGCCACGGCGTTTTTGCAAGGCTTGTGGCTGCGGCGGCAGGTTTTTGCGCGCCCGAATGAGTGTGGCGCGGATAGCGCGCGCCGGGAATGCCTGCAGCTTGTTCCCTGTTGGTGATGGGTGAATGTTTTGCGCCGTCCGGGTGCGCGCCAACAGCCTCTTCGCGCGAAAGCAAAGCGGAAGCATTTGGCCGATTCGACCCAGCAGCTGGCGGAGGTGATTCCCGGTTCCTCATAGAATATAGTTACTATACCATGAATGGTGGGAAAAATAAAGGGGTTTATGTCGTCTTTTTATCGTCGGGAGGCGGGCGAAATAACCTCAAGCGAATCTATATCAACACCAGATCGTCGAAGACTATTTAGAACGCTATCAACTTCCCTGTTGATGCTCGTTTGTGTAACGTTTGATGACCTGCTGAATGTCGGAATAGTGATATAAAGTCTATTGCCCACTAGGTCGTTTGTGCCGAATGCGATAGACCCTGGCATTGTTGGTATTTTGTCGATTGTGCGTGTTCCAGGAGTGAGATTTGGCTCGTCGTTTAGCTTCCACGCATAGGTTGGTTGCGCCATATTTTGCGGAGCCGACCCGAGAACGAAGACGCTTTGGCTGGTGGCGATAAGTTCGCGTGGGTTAATATTGTGCGAGCTAAATTTTTTGTGCGTGTCAAACGATTCGGCGTCCACTTCGTAAACGGCGCGGTTACTTGTGTAGTACAGGTCGCTATTGGCAGCAATTTTATCTACATTGCGGGCAATTTCCGTCTCTTCCACTCTTCCCTTTTCGTTCGGATGAAGATGGATGAGCGTGCT
>CAMEGH010000111.1 GCA_945916045.1 uncultured Candidatus Saccharibacteria bacterium | reverse complement strand
TTTGTTGGTCGATTTTTGCGACTTCGCGGGAGCTTTTCTGGCTGGCTTCTTCGCCGTCTCCTTCGAATTTTTAACGTTCTTTGCTGGGCTAATCACCTCAATTTCATCCGGCACAACAGCTGCCTCTTTTGCCTTTTTGGCGCGCTGTTTTGTGCTTGAAGGTTCGTTGGCAACTTCCACCAATTCGTCTTCATCGCGCTTCAGTAGCACGTGTTGTTGCATTACCGCGACAAGCGTAGAAACTGCGTAATACAGCGTAATCGCCCCTGGGAGCGAAATCATAATAAACACCATCAACACCGGCATAATTTTAATCATTTTGCCCATCACAATGGCGTTCATTTCTGCTTGATCAGCCTGCTTTCCTTCGGCAGCTTCGGCCATAATGTCACGCAAACGTTTTTTCGATTCCTCTTGCGGCATGGTTTGCTTGCTCGAAACGTACTGCAAAAAGCCCGAACCAATCGCCAAAACCAACAAGAACGGACTGACGCCATACTGATCGATCGCGTGGCGTGTTAGGTCGACAATACCAAACAAATGTTGATTAAACGTATCTGGATTGGCGATCAAATGAGCCACCGCTGGAATATTCTCGATAGATCCATACGAATATTCTGCCAATTCATTGCGGCGCTCGGTGAAAATTTTAATCACATGGTAAAGCCCAATAAAAATCGGCAATTGCAGCAGCAAAATCCCAATCGAACGGAACGGGTTTACCTTGTGTTTTTTGTACAGCTCCAGCATCATCATGCCTTCAAGCTGGCGGTTTCCCTTGGCCTTCTTTTTAATTTTCTTGAGCTCGGGCTGCATTTTGCGCATCGCCTTCACTTGGTGCAGCTGCTTCACAATCAGCGGCCACATCAAAAAGCGAATCAAAATCGTAAAGATGATGACCGCCACGCCAAAATCGCCGCCAGGGATAATACTATAGAGCGCCATGAGCAGGTTGAAAATCGGCTGCACTACTATTACATCAAAAATATTCACGTTGGTTACTGTCTCCGTATCTGTTACTTTACTGCCTATTGTACCAGAATTTTAGGAAACAGGCGAGGGGAGGATGCCCGCGGTAATCAGTTGCGCTTGCAAAATTTCGGCAAGTTCGGCATGTGGCAATTCGGCGATGTCGACAGACGAAACGATAATTACGATATCGTGCGGCGTGTTGATGGCGGGCAAGTGTGCACGCAATAATTCGTACAAACGGCGGCGAATGCGGTTGCGCACCACGGCGTGCTTGGCGATTTTTTTACTCACCACCACACTGCAACGCGAAGTTTTACGGCGCGGATTGGCCGTATATTTGACCGTCAAGAAACGGCTGCGCACAGATTCGCCGTTGCGATACACATAGCGTAGACTGCCGTGGCCGTGGAAGCGGTATATTTGACTTAGCATGGTTATTTTATTGTAGCATATGCGCAAATGAGCAGGAGAGCCAAAAATCCAACTTTCTCAATGAAGCGACGCTAAAGCGACCGCAACCCAAGAATTACATTCTTGGCGTGTAGGGGCCGAGCGAATGAGAAGGTTGGGTTTTTGGCGAAAAGTTACACAGTGCGTGTAATTCACTCGCTCAGCCCTTACGCGCCTTGAATTCCATTCGGAAGAATTCAAGGGCTGCAGTCGCTTTAGCGTCGCTTCGTTGAATCACACGCACTGTGTAACTTCCCTCCCATTTGACTTTTCTCAAAAAATTTTGCATAATAATATAAAACAGCCCCCATTTGACTTTGGAGGCTTTTTATATATTCGCTATACTTTAAACAGTTAGCTTGGCGCGACCCTTAATGCGGCGACGCTTGATCACGGCACGCCCACCTTTCGATGAAACTCGTGCGCGGAATCCGTGCGTACGTGCGCGGTGTCGCTTGTGTGGTTGATGTGTTCGCTTTGGCATATCTGTTTTATTATACCCCGCCTCCCCTGTTTTTGCAAGAAGCCGACTTGAAATATCACCACGTTCCTGTCAATGCTACTGCACTTTTCCCCATAACCGTCCTACTTTTCCACAGTTTAACAGAGGTAGTGCGAAAATGTGGAAAACTCCAACGATTTTTGTATGTACTTTTTTACACCACTCACCCATTGTGGAAAACTCGGAGATTTTGTATAGTAAGAGAAGATATAAATTGGAGGGATTCCAGTAGTAGGTGTGGTACTTCTGTGGGTTTAATGCATAAGGGAGATGTTGTGCGAACACTATGGCAAAGCGTGCTTGGCGAAATTCAGCTGTCCGTGTCTGAGACGACGTTTAAGACCTGGTTTGCGCCAACCGAACTACTTGAAGCTGACGACGAAGAAATTATTATCGCTGTGCCAAACACGTTTTTCATTCGCCAATTTGAAATTAAATTTAACGACCAAGTGCGCCAAGTGCTCGAAAAAAACGGTCTGGTCGCCAAACGCATTAAATATACGGTAAATAAAACTGCCAAAAAGCCGGTGATTAGCCGCGAAACGACGCGCCATCAGCCATCAGTGGCAACGCGCGCAGAACAATTGGTCGCCTCGATGCCGGCCGCAAACCCGATTGCGACCGCTGCTACCAAACCGGCCGCCACACTTAACCCGCGCTACACCTTTGATAGTTTTGTAGTGGGCGGCAGCAACGATCTTGCCTACGCAGCGTGCCAAAATGTGGC
>CAMEGH010000110.1 GCA_945916045.1 uncultured Candidatus Saccharibacteria bacterium | reverse complement strand
TGGCTGGTTCGATGGATCTTTCGGGCGAAAGCAAGCAGATTTTTGATATGATTATGGCTAATCGCGACTACATTTTAACTGCTGCGTTGGTGCTTGCGGTGGTGGATGTGATGCACTCGCGTTCGGCGGGCGGCAAGGCGCCAAAAAAGAAGCACTAGCGCCTGTACGGTTGTGGTTATTTTGCTCAAATTGCGCTAAAATAAAAAGAGTTATGAAAAAGGTGGGCCATGAATAGTCAGATACGAATTGCCGTAATGCGCGAAGAATTTTCCAAATTGGGATACACGAACGAAG
Organism: uncultured Candidatus Saccharibacteria bacterium; assembly: GCA_945916045.1. GTDB lineage: Bacteria > Patescibacteriota > Saccharimonadia > Saccharimonadales > Saccharimonadaceae > CAMEGH01. Next base: position 2,362 of record CAMEGH010000110.1, on the reverse strand, counting down.
CGTTGGTGTATGGCGGCATGGAGTACACAAAATTTACTGCGCCAAGCGGCGTTTCGTGGCTATATAAAGACAAAAATGGCCGCATGCCGTTCCCGTATGTTGGCGCGAGCGCTATTTTGAACGATAAGCATTTGGCTGCCGCGTTCGCGCGCGAAAAGAACATTCGTGTACCGCGCACAGTAAAAGCCAGCGACATGATTCGCACGGTAGAAGATTACCGCCGCGTGCTAGGCGTTAGCGAATTTGGCAGTGTGGTGGTAAAACCCACCGACGCAACGCTTTCGCGCGGCGTTTCGGCAAATGTGCGCACCAACGAACAGCTTGAAATTGCCATGAAAAAGGCGCGCGAACATTCACGCAATATTATTGTGCAAGAGCGCATCGAAGGCGACGAATTCCGTTTTTTGTATGTTGGTGCAAGACTTTCGGCGGTGATTCACAAGGCAAAATTGCGCATTGTTGGCAACGGCCACGATTCGGTCCGTACGCTCATGCTCGACGAAAATCGCCAGCGCCTTGAGCTTACCGGCTTGCGCGTGCGCTATCCGCAGCTTTCGCTCGAAACGTATCAAAAAAATGGCGTTGATTTAGAGCGCGTGCCGCACGAGGGTGAAATTGTGCAGCTCGATGACACGACGTTGATTGAGCGCGGCGCATCGTTTTACGAAGTGTCGGACGGCGTGCATGAATCGTACAAAAAAATCGCCAACACGCTGGCGAACGATTTTGGTGGCGGTTATTTGGCGGTCGACATTATTATTTCCGATCACACGCAGCCCGCTACGGAAAACAATTACGCATTCTTGGAATTTAACGACATTCCCGCGCCGATGTATTTTTACGCCTGCCGCAACCGCCCAAATGTGCCGGTTATGAAAGAACTTGTGGCGTATATTGATAAAGTGTTGCATCTTTCGGCAAAAAATACGTAGCAGTTTACCCGCCACATACAAAAATCACCCCGTTAAAAGGGTGATTTTGCAAATAACATCTTGGTGGGTCAGCTGGGACTTGAACCCAGGACACCCTGCTTAAAAGGCAGGTGCTCTAACCACCTGAGCTACTGACCCAAGACTTATTTGATTTTAGCGTATTTGCTGGTAAAATTCAAGCTTTTTTGGCGCGGGCGGCGCGTGGGCGTTTTGCATTCCGCTTGTGCTACACTAAGCGCATGGATAGCGCGCGCCGTATATCCCGCAAAATTCACCCTGTGGTTTTCGTAGGGGTGTTTTGTGCGGCGATTTTGGCGGGCGTGGTGCTGGCACGATTTTTCCCTGGGCTGTGGCTGACAAATTGGCTGTGGTTGGTGGTATTTGGCTTGCTGGCAATTGGCTTGACGTTGACGCGGCAGCGTTGGGCGTTGGTTGCGGTATTTTTGGTGGGAATATTGCTTGGCTATGCACGCGGAAATATACAAATGCAGGGAGTTTTGGCGGTGCAGGCGCATATCGAAAGTACTGTTGTGTTGCGTGGAAAAGTGGAAGAAGACCCGGGTGTTTCGGGGCCGGGGTACGTGGCATTGCGGCTGGGTTCGGCGCAAATTAATGGCCACGCGGCGGCAGGTTCGTACTGGGTGGTGCTGGCTGGGAAAAACGATGGCGTCATTCGCCGCGGCGATATTGTAGAGGTGGAAAGCGAGCTAAAACCAGGTTTTGGCGCATTTGCCGGTTCGATGTACCGCGCAAAATTGCTACATGTTGCAAAAGAACAGCACGGCGACATTTTTGTCGAAATACGCGACTGGTTTAGCGGCGCCATCCGCACGCATTTGCCTGAAACCGAAGCGGCGCTGGGCGCAGGATACGTGCTGGGCGAAAAGCGCGCCTTGCCCAGCGATTTTGACGAAGCGTTGCGGATTGTGGGATTGACGCACGTGGTGGTCGCCAGTGGCTATAATTTAACCATTTTAGTGCGTTTGGCGCGGCGGCTTTTTGCTAAAATTTCGCGCTATATGGCGGTAGCGGCGGGCGGCGCGATGGTGGTGATTTTTGCCGGCATTACCGGGCTTGGGCCAAGTATGGTGCGCGCCGGCATGGTGTCGGGCCTGAGTTTACTGGCGTGGTACTATGGCCGCAAATTGCACCCGCTGGTGATTTTATTGGTGAGTGCGGCGGCATCGGTGCTGATTCAGCCATCGTACGCGTGGGGTGATGTTGGCTGGCTGCTCAGTTTTACGGCATTTGCGGGCGTGATGTTTTTGGCGCCGCTACTACAGGCCTACTTTTTTGGCAAAAAGCAACCGGGCGCTTTGCGTCAAATCATCGGCGAAACGTTATCGGCACAAATCCTCACCGCCCCAGTTATTATCGTGATGTTTGGCTCGTTTTCCATCGTGGCACTGTTGGCAAATGCGCTGGTATTG
>CAMEGH010000109.1 GCA_945916045.1 uncultured Candidatus Saccharibacteria bacterium | reverse complement strand
GTGAGGTTTTTCCAGCTGGCACCAGCGCCCAGCGCACGGAGTTGCTGTTCCATATTGCCACGTTGTTCATCGACAAAATTCCAGACCTGGCTGTATAATTGTTCGCGTGAAAAATCAAACCGGCTCTTCCCTTTCTCTGTCAAAACGCGCTCGTACACAACCCAGGTTTCAAACCCGGCGTGATCGGCGCCCGGCAAATACACCGCGTCGCGCCCGTGCATCCGGTGGAAACGTACGAGCATATCTTGGTAATTTACAATCAGCGCGTGGCCGATATGCAAGTTGCCGTTGGCGTTTGGCGGCGGCATGACGATACTGTAGGGCTCGCCCTCCCCTGTTGGTTCAAATGCCTCGCCTGCTTCCCACATGGCGTAGATATTTTTTTCGTATTGATCTGGAATATATGATTTTGCTAATTGTGTCATGGTTGCGCCCTCAATGAAACTTTTCACGTGAAAAGTTTGCTTACCTCACTAGTATGTAATTAGTATACCATTTTTTTAGGGGTGGCGGAAGAGTAGGGGGCTAGATCAACTTACGCAATTTCTTCGAAAGTGCGCTTGAGCGCTTGGCAATCGCGTAGGTGTTGTACGCGCCTTTTTTGAGCGGCAAATCGTACGTAGGGGAGAGGGGTTGGTGATAGCCGCCAAACGATTTTTTAAAGCGCGTAAAGCCGGCCCACGAATGTGCTTTGTCTTCAGAGGTGGTAATGCCGTACAGATCGCAAATAGTGCGCCCGTTATCTTTGGCGCGCATAATAATTTCTGCCACAAGCGCGGTGCTGGCGGCGAGCTTTTTGTGCTTATCATCGTTGCTGGCGCTGGCGTGCGCATAATAGGCGGTTGTATCGGTGTTGTAGGTGAGGGCAGCGGCAATTACTTCGCCGTCATATTCCATAAAATGCAGCGTCGCGGCGTCAATCGGCAAAAGTGTTTTGGCTTGCGTAATCAAATACTCGTCGTCGTGTGCGGTAATATTGTTGCGCTCGGCAGTTTGGTGCAAAAAGGTCAACAAATATTTAACTTCCGCCGGGTCAACGCTGGAGCGATATGACAGGCCTTTTTTGTGATAATTGCGGTAAATACTGCGGTTATTTTGCTTCATGGCGGCCACGATTGCGTCTTTTTCTTGCGTTAAATCGATACACCACGTGTCGGTTGGCTGGCTGTATTCAATTTGCTTCAGCCCAAGATTTTCGCATGAAAATGAGCCGTTTTCTACGGCAAGCGGCTGCACGCGAATGAACGCTACGTCGAGGCTTTTTGCTAATGCTTTGAGTGATTCAAGCGCAGTCGTAAGCGTGCGTTGATCTGTCGCGGTTGGACCGTACGGGCAGTACAGGCGAGACGGCGCCAAGCGAGTGCCGGGTTCCAAAATGGCACGATATTGCCACCCTTCGCCTTCGCGAAAGAATACTTTGCGGCCAAGCGCTTCCTGAAACGCTTGCCAACTGGCTGATTGTAAAAAGTGAATATCCATAAAACTCCTTGAAATGTATTAACGCACCATACTTAAACTTGGTTGAATATCGAGCTCGAACGGGCTGATCGGGGGCTGCTGCTGCGACTGGAAATAGGCGAGTGTGGCAATCATAGCGGCGTTGTCGGTGCAGAGTTGCATCGGCGCATATTCGATATCGAGCGGCAGGCGCTCTTGCAATTGGCGGCGCAATTCTTGGTTAGCCGCGACGCCACCAGCAATCACAACGGAAGCTGGGTGATAGGCGTCGTAGGCCATTTCAGTTTTATCCACCAACGTTTCAATAGCAGTACGTTGGAAGCTGGCGGCAAAATCATTGCGTGTGGCGCTATCTAAGCGCGCTGGGAGCTCGTGAGAGGGGAAAGTAAAGTCCACGCCCACTTCGTGCTGTACGGCGCGCAGAACGGCTGTTTTAAGGCCACTGAACGAAAAGTTGTACGGGTCTTTGAGCTTGGCTTTCGGTAGCGGGTATTTGTGCGCATCGCCGTGTAAGGCGGCTTTAGCGATTGACGGGCCGCCGGGGTAGGGGAGGCCGATAATTTTTGCCACTTTGTCGAAGGCTTCGCCAACGGCGTCGTCTTGCGTGTGGCCGAGCAGTTCGTAGTCGCCGTGATCACGGAAGAGAACGAGTTGTGTGTGGCCGCCAGAGACGATGAGGGCGAGGAGGGGGAAGGTGGGTTGTTTTGATGGGAGGGTTAATTTGAGTGAGTCGGGTAACTTTTCACTTCGAAGGCTTCGACTTTCCGTCGATAGCGAGCCAAGAGCGTCAGCTGAATCAGATTGCGGCGAGCGCGCCTGAGAAGTGGAAATGTTACTCGATGATGCCACACCTTGCTTCGTAATAAAGTTCGCATACACATGCGCTTCAACATGGTGAATTGCATAGAGCGGTTTATCAAACAAATATGCCAATGTTTTGGCAGTCAGCGCACCAATCAACAACGAACCAGATAACCCTGGTGCATACGTTACGGCAATGGCGTCAATATCGTCCCAGGTGAGGTTGGCCTGCTCGAGCGCTTTCGTGACGACAGGGTTTACCACTTCAACGTGGCTGCGCGCGGCAACTTCTGGCACGACGCCTCCGTATTGCGCGTGGATATCAATCTGCGTGTGCACGACATTACTCAGCAAACGCTCGCCATCTTCAACGATAGCGGCGGCTGTTTCATCACAACTGCTCTCGATTCCCAAAATCTTCATGAGTT
>CAMEGH010000108.1 GCA_945916045.1 uncultured Candidatus Saccharibacteria bacterium | reverse complement strand
TGTTAAGTGCGGCCAATAACTTCCGCACCACGGCACACCGAATCATGGCGGAAGTAAGAAGTGTCGATAGAGACACAGCTATTTCGCGTTACGCTGATGAGCTATACAAAGTCGATACAGCCTACCGTCATTTCAACTATTACTATGAACGCACTGATAAAACCGATGAATATATGGAGCTGGCAAAGCAAATCGAGTATCTGTACGGTGAGGAGTGGATGCTGAAGCTTGCCGAAAAGTGGGAAGAATCTTCGGAGGGTGAAAACTGGACAGCAACCAAGCACTCAATGCTCAGTGAGTTTTATAGCAAGTACCTAACGCCACACGACGACAAAAAAGACCGCGTATTCGTGATTATATCTGACGGATTACGCTACGAAGTAGCCAAAGAGATTGCCGAGCAGCAAAAACTAATTGCTACCGGTGGCGATATCTCGACCAACTTCGCTCTAGCGCTACTGCCGTCTATCACACCCGTTGGCATGGCGGCATTGCTCCCGCACGACAAACTAGAGTTTGACGGCGAAACAGTACTGGCAGACGGCATGAAGACCGACGCCAGCAACCGCGACAAGGTACTAAAAGCCGCTAACCCAGACAACTTGGCTATTAAATACGAAGAAGTCCGCGCTATGAAGAAGTCAGAGTGGAAATCGTTCTTTTCTGGCAAGAAGTACGTCTATATTTACCACGACAAAATCGACATCACCGGCGAGCACGACGACATGGCGACATTTGCCGCCGCAAACGATGCAATTCGTGAAATCACTGATCTCATCACCGACCTACACACGACATTTAGCGGCGTTAATGTACTCGTCACTGCCGATCACGGATTTTTCTACGAGACCGGTACAGTAGAGTCACGACGCAAAATGCCGAAGATCCCCGAAGCTGGCAAACAAAAAGCCCGCTACGCGATAACCGCCGCACCAGACAAGTCGGCTATGAGCTACCGGCTCAGTGATATGTTCGAAGGCAACACTAAATACATCAACACGCCGCACTCTAAAGTCGTCTTTGCCAAGCAAGGTGGCGTCGGCCGATACTATCATGGTGGCGCACTGCCACAGGAAGTCGTCGTACCTATCGTCAACTTCAAATCCTCACGCACCAGTACGGCGAGGGACAGTGTGGGGATTACGTACAGTGGAATCTCACTCAAAATCACCAATACGATTACGCGCCTCCGCTTCTTGCAGGGTGAGCCAGTTAGCACTGAGCGGATAGCCGGTCGCTACAAGGCGTGGTTTGAGGACTCTAGTGGCGCAAAAATATCCGACGAAGTAACGATTATCGCCGATTCAACCGAAAAGGACGCCGGGAGCCGTGAATATCAAGAGAAGTTTGTGTTTGCAGCGCGGCAGTACAGCCCAGAAGAAACATATTTCTTGGTGATCGAGGACGAAGACGGCGTAGAAGTCGAGCGAATAGATTTCAAGGTAGATATAGCAATAACCAACGATTTAGGATTATAGGAGCGCATGATGGACGAGATTGACACAAAACTAAACCAAGTATTTCCGGGCCGGGTTGTCCGCAAAGACCTGACGAAAAAAATCAAGGAAGGTGCGAACGTGCCTATATATGTCTTGGAGTACCTACTCGGTATGTACTGCGCGACTGATGACCCTGTCGCTATCGAAGACGGCATCGCAACAGTAAAGAAGATTTTGGCTGAGAACTTCGTTCGCCCCGACGAGGCGCAAAAGGTAAAGAGCAAGATTCGTGAGCTCAAAAACTACACGGTTATCGATAAAATCACCGTTAAGCTGAACGAAAAGAAGGATCGATACGAAGCTGAATTTAGTAACCTCGGTATCAAGGACGCCTATATAGACGCAGAAATCGTAAAGAAATTTGAGAAGCTCCTCGTTGGTGGCATCTGGTGTATTACCAAAGTTTCATACTTCCACGATGAAGAAGAGCGCAATAACCTTCCGTTTGTCGTCAATGACATCAAGCCTATCCAAATGCCAAACATGGACCTGGAAGAAATTTTTAATGGCCGCCGTCAGTTTAGTAAAGATGAGTGGATCGATGCTTTAATTCGTTCGATGGGAATGGAGCCTTCGCAGCTCGATGAGCGACAGAAATGGCACTTCCTAGAACGTGCTGTGCCATTAGTAGAAAACAACTACAACCTCTGTGAACTTGGACCGCGAGGCACCGGTAAATCGCACATTTACAAGGAGATATCTCCGAACTCTATCCTGGTGTCTGGTGGCCAAACCACTGTGGCGAATCTGTTCTACAATATGTCCAACAAAACCGTTGGCCTCGTAGGGTTATGGGACGTTGTAGCCTTTGACGAAGTGGCTGGCATTACTTTCAAGGACAAAGATGGTATTCAGATTATGAAAGACTACATGGCGTCTGGATCGTTTGCACGAGGCAAAGAAGAAAAGAATGCGACGGCTTCGATGGTATTTGTTGGCAATATTAATCAGTCTGTTGAAGTGATACTGAAAACTTCTAACTTGTTCGAACCGTTCCCTGAAGCAATGAATCGTGACACAGCTTTCTTCGATCGTATGCATTATTACCTGCCCGGCTGGGAGATCCCAAAGATGCGCCCAGAGCTCATCACTAACAGCTACGGCTTCATTGTTGATTACTTGGCAGAGTTCTTCCGCGAGATGCGCAAGCGCACGCATAGTGACGCTATCGACAAGCACTTTAGGCTTGGCAAAGAACTCAACCAGCGTGACGTCATTGCCGTCAAAAAGACTGTGTCGGGACTCGTAAAATTATTGTATCCACACGGTGAGTTTACAAAAGACGAGATAGAAGAAATCATTCGCTATGCTATCGAAGGCCGTCGTCGCGT
>CAMEGH010000107.1 GCA_945916045.1 uncultured Candidatus Saccharibacteria bacterium | reverse complement strand
TGCGCGTGGAATTTGGCGATTTCATCCAGCGTTTTAATGCCAAAACTGCCGCGCCTCATGCCGGGAATGTCCAAGAAATTTGTGACCGAACCGATCGCCAACACAAGCGTGTCGTAGGGATAGGATTTGGATTTTCCGACCACCATTTTGCGTTCTGGATCGAGCGAAATCATGGTGTCTTCGACCAATTTTACACTGTGGTGATCCGCAAAAATATCTGCCAATTGAATAACCGTTTCGCGCGGGCTTGAGCCCGTTGCCGTGGCATACAATGCCGCGTGATACAAAAAATACGGCTTGTCTGAAATAAGCGTAATTTTGCCCGTTTTGCGCTTTGCAAGTTCTAATGCCGTTTTTACACCGGCAAACCCGCCCCCTACAATAACTGTGTGCATATGCTTATTGTAGCAGAAGCGCGAGCGTTTATGACATATTTACAAACCCCGCTCATCTTGCTATAGTTAAGTGGAGCAAAGGAGTATAGCTCAGTTGGCTAGAGCACAGGTCTCCAAAACCTGGTGTCGGGGGTTCGAATCCCTCTACTCCTGCCAAGAAGAACATTCAGACAATTTGAGTACAGTAGCAAACGGTTCGTTAGGTGTAAAACGGACCGTTTTGCCTTTCAATTCGAGGTTCGATAGTACGAGTTTCAATAGTTCACGCTTTTCTTCAATGCTGGCTACTTCAAAAATCTTTTCGCCGTGCTTGAATAGCTGCAACAGATACGAAGCAGTAACGTAAAAGCTTTTATCTGCTTCTTCAAGCCGTTCAATCTGTTGTTTGACACGGTTTATTTCTTGATCGTAGCGTAGCTTGTTTTCCGTATAATCATCTGGAGTAATGCTCAAACTGATCAAGAGCGTGCTTGTCTTCGTTAAATAGCCGAGTTAGTTCATCTACGTTTTCTTTCATACGCCTTTAAATCCTTGGCTTGATTATACCTAAAAAAGGTTGTATTTAGTAGCAAGCGATTACCATACTGTGGTAATATGGACATTAAACAGGAGGATGTATGTCACGAGCAGAGAAGAAGTTAGCGGAACTAAAGGCAAAAGAAGAACTGAAAAAAATTAAGGCTGAAAAGCGACAGAAGCAACAGCAAAGTTTAGAAGATTCAAAACAGCAATGGAACGCACTTCCACAGAAAACTAAAACTATCCTTAAAGTTATCGGGATAATAATTGTTCTGTTTGTACTTATCGGTGTATTTACACCTTCTGACGAAAATAAGGATCAGGACACTGCTCAAGCAAATGAAACAACTCAGACAACCCAAGAGTCTGTAGAAGAAGAGCCAGAGCCAAAAACGGATCAAGAGATAATGTTTGATAAAGTTATCGGGCTGACGGGTTCAAAAGAGGCGTTTGATACGGGGTCGTACGTCAAGGGAGACATTCCAACAGGAGAATATGCCTTTGTATCATTCGATGGCAGCGGACAATATTACTCTGAAGAAGATACCGCTGGAAACATAATTGATAATGAGAATTTCGATAGCTTTGGGTATGTATACGTACAAGGCGCAGGAAACATCAAAACAGATGGCGTTTTGATTAAGACTGAAGCATTTGAAAAGTTAGACGTAAAGAGCGCAAAAGAGATTTATGAAAAGCTAAATAATGTAAGCGATTATAAAGAAAGTGCTATGTACAAAGTAGGTACGGATATTGCACCTGGTACGTACACGATTGAAAGCTATGGTGATGCCTATGTTGAGGTAATGAGCGGCCCTGTTGGTAACAGCGACATTGTTAATAATGAAATCTTTAAAGGCAAATATTCTGTAACTGTCAGCGCAGGCCAATACCTGAAAGTATCAAAAGGCAAGATACTATAGCGTTACGCTATGAAATGTAGGATTAGATAATGTCATTTTGGGATATATTCAAGCAGCAACCACAAACAAAAATTCAAGTAACTCAGGATATTAACCCTACCGAGGACAGCAAACACCCCTCAAAAGCATTTAGTGGAACAGTATTTGAACGTGATGTGCCTACAGTAGATCAAAGAATTAAATCAGTCACCCCTAGCAAAGGCGGCCTATACCCTCACGAAATACTACTGTTAGAGTATTCTAGGTCGGGCCGTGTCAAATATATGAAAGTAGGTGCTACCGAGTTCCCTAAGTTTTGGTGGTACAAGTACGGCATCAAGGATGTGCCTGCTGTACTAAAATCACTGCGTGAACGAGGCTTTCTTGAACTAGGTACCGATGCAGTAACATATCGCCTTACGGAACAAGGCGAAAGTGAACTCAAGGATAATGGATATGTTTATTATATTCATAGGTATAGCAAAGAGGCAGATATGACACCTTGGGACTTCAATAAGATGCAGCTGACAGTACCAGACAGGATAGCTAACTACTCTTGGAAAGATAAGTATTGGTGGTGGCTAAACAATCGCCGCTTAGAGCATACGAAGAGTCGCCAAGAAGGCTTAGCTCGTAACACGCTCCTAGCCATGGCACAGTTTAGAGCTTATGAAGATAATTATATAGACGCACTTTCGCTACTCGATCAGCTAATTGCTGAAGACAAGAAAAGTGGTGATTTCAAGGACTTCAAAGGAGGTACTCCTCCTGGTATACTCGCACTGCGTACAAAGTGGCAAAAAAAGCTTAAATAACACGGTCCTGATTCATAATTGGTATAAGTCCGTGCCTTTCGAGCATAGGCTTTAACACTACGTGCAGCAGTTCTAGGGGTAGCTCTGGGTTACATAATGCGTCCTTCAACCCCTGCCAAACAGGATAGATCTCATTTTTGAGGTCTTTTTTGTTTATTTCACCTCTGTTATTTTCGTTATTTTTGTCGGTTCGGTTAAGCCTATTTTTGATGTATTAATTACTAACTGTG
>CAMEGH010000106.1 GCA_945916045.1 uncultured Candidatus Saccharibacteria bacterium | reverse complement strand
TCAAACGATGTGTCGCTCGAAAGATTATATTCGTCGCCAATATTTTGCGCTTCCACCGAAACGTTTACCGTACCTGGGCGATCACAGCCGCCAAACGGGCTACTCGAACTACCGCCGGGCACTTCTACCGAACGCGTAGTAAGGAAATTGCGATCGCCATAACTGATTGCCGTCCCAACATCCACATCGATCGAACCGCGCGACGAACAGTTAGAAAGTGTTACAACGCCAGTGGCCTTTTCGCCTTCTTCGCGTGTGCCAGTGGCTTCAAATTCAACGCTTGCTTCGGCCTCTTCGCTTACGACGATCGCCTTTAGCACGCCTTCGTCTGCGTTTGTTGTTGCGTCGGCCGCCAGTGTTACCGAAGTGTTAATTGCTTCACTGCTGGTGCGCGCCTCCACGATTACGGTCGCTCGCGGTGCAAACCAAATTGCCCACACAGCAAACGCAATCAGCAAAATTGCCAATCCACCAAAAATAAAGAGTTTTTTGCGGAATTTGTTAAAATTCGGGACTTTTTGCGAACCTTTTTTAGGCGCTTTTGGCTTTTTGCCATTTTCTGGCGGCGTAGCTAATTTATCTTTTGCCACAACTGCTGCAACGGCAGAATCTGCCGATTTCTTTTTTGTATCCGCCGAGTCTGCGTGCTCGCCAACCGAAAGTTCCGATCCATCAATAATGTCGTCGTCTTCGTCCACTTTTAGCGCCGGAACATCTGGCACCTCTGGGCGCGACTGCAAATTCTTGGCAACCGGAATACCTGCGCCGGCCGCAAGTGGCAACAACGTGGCGTCGTTGGTAATCAACACCAAGCGCTTTTCGGCCTTTTTTGCCACGCGTTGCAAAATGCGCAAATTCACTACGCTTTGCAATACGCCGGTGCGTTTTGGCGGCACTAATGCGACGATTTTCTCTTTCGAGTCGCGCATTTTGCTGCTAATCGCCGTAATATCGTCGTCAACGTCTATGTAAATTACATCTTTATTCATGTTAAATTCGCAAGATTCTGTTTAGTTTTTCTTTAATGTTGTCGCTTTCGCTTATCCCTATGATTGTATCATACCCCACGCGCAAAAGTCCAAGCGCAGTAATAAAGGTATGGTCGTTGATTTTGCCGGTTTTGTCTTCGATCCCGACAACTTCGCTTGGGTCGATCAGCTGGACGCGCGGCTTTTTGGTAAATGGCAAGTCGCTGTGCCAATCGCGCTCTTCCAGCGCTTCTACCAGCTGCTTCAGGCTGGCGCCACCACCACAAAGCAAAATGCGATTTGGCAAATGATCCACCGAATCAAATTCACTGAGCGCTAGTTCCACGCCTTGCAGCCACACATCAAGCGTTTTATCGATCGAATCGTCAACCGTGTCTTTGATTGATTTTTTAATTTTTTCACTTTCCAGATTGACTTTGATTTTTTCGGCGTTTTCGTAAGTTAAATCAAGGTCGCTGGCAATCGTGCGCGTAAAGCTACGCCCGCCAATTCCAAACATACGCGTACCTTCCACGCCGCCGTCGTTTACCACAGCGATATCGGTGGTACCACCACCAACGTCGGTAAGAATTGCAGTAAAGTTGCTGCTTGCATCGGTACCAAGCACACTACGGCTGACCGCAAATGGCTCGGCCGCCACAGCAATCAGTTCAAGCGCAAGTTCATCCGCCACGCGCTCAAGCGCACCAATATGCACCATAGGCGCAAACGCGGTGTAGAGCTGCACGGCGATATCCTTCCCCTGGAAACCAAGCGGATTACTGACTTTGTAGCCATCAATATGAATCCCCACCAGTGCGCTATTCACCAGTTTAATTTCCACATCTTCGTTGCCCGTTTCGAGCGCGATTTGCTTTTGCGCCTTATCCTGCGCGCGTTCTTGCACCTTTTCGATGATAAATTCCATTTCGGCTTCATCCAGTGGACGATCCGGCTGCGGGCGGCGGTAGCGAATAGTGTTAGTTGTGCCTTTTACCAATTCCCCGGCAATACCAATCACGGCGCGCTTAGCCTGCAAGCCAGCTTGGTCTTCGGCCTCTGCCAAAGCTTCTTCGCAGTTACGCACCACGCCGCCAATATCGGCGATTGCGCCCGAGTGCATGTCGCCCACATCTTGGCGTGCGCGGCCCACACCGACCACCTTCAAGGCGTCGCCATCAATTTTGGCAATAATTGCTTTTACAAATTCTGTCCCGATATCAACCGAAACCAAATAATTTCGGTCGATTGAATCGTTGGCGCGTCTGCGTAATTTATCGAAAACCATAGATAAGTATATTATACACGAAACGTGCTTATGGTGAAAAGCCCGAACCGGCAAATGAAAAACCACCCGCCCGGAGAAAGACGAAATCCTTTCCGGGACGGGTGGGGTTAGCTCTCTGGATTGAGGTTAGGCAGTTTGCCGATGGCGCGTAGAGCGGCAATATCTTTGGACTTTTGCAGCTCAGCCGCAGCATCATTCTTTGCCTGCTGCGCTTCTTGCGCTTTGCGTTCAGCTTCAACCCTCCGCTCGGCAGCCTCAGCTTTGAGCTATCCGCAATATTATATCACTTTATGTAAATAAATTCAATAGCATCATTGCATTTACAACAAAAATATGGTAAAATTAAAATAATAGAAGTATTCTCTTCTATGTACATTCCATCTTCCCGGAAGGGGAAATCATGCGTAAATCTACGTTTTTTGCAGCAATTCTGAGCGCAGCACTCCTGATGAGCGCGTGCTCGGGCGGTGGCAATTCGTTCACCGGCGACAGTGTGTTTAGTGGCGGAGGTTCGTCGTCGGGCAGTAGCTCAAGCACCAAGGCGCCCCTGGAAACACATTCTGACTTCTACGGAGTACGAATCAACCGCGTTGAAGTAGACACCTCTGTCGATTTGGTCG
>CAMEGH010000105.1 GCA_945916045.1 uncultured Candidatus Saccharibacteria bacterium | reverse complement strand
ATAGGTGAGATTTTACGTCTATTGACAAATTATAAAAAATTTGCTATTATATAGAATAATTCCTTGCTGGTATAGCGAGGTGGCCATGGAGTATTCCATAGTATCGCTTCTGTCGCAAGCTTCAGCGACACGCTCATTGAAAGGAGTGGTCGGTATGACCACCACCAAGCAGGACATCACCATCGACATCGAGGCCGGACCAAGCCGCGAGGAGCTTCTCGACGCGTTTAAGTACGCGTACGACGAGGAGCGCTCCTTCGAGGTTACGTTCACCGGACTCTCCGTCCGTCAGACGGGCGATGTCCGACAGAACCTCAGCCGGGGCAAGTTCACGGCCAAGATCGTCGGGCTCACGCACGAAGACGGCAGCGGCCAGAGCTTTATCATCGACGCCTACGTGTCGGTGAAGCCCCTCAAGGATAAGTTGGTGAAGTTCTACTACAACGCCAAGTGGCGAACAGGCCACCTCGACGCGGCCTAGCCCTCTGAACCCGTAGCAGGCAAATAGCCTCCGGTGTTCCGGGGGCTATTTGCATACATTTGTAGATTGCTACGAAACATGGTCTGGATGCTGGTTGGTGTTCCACTTGTCGTCTCGAGCCGTTTATCGTCATGCTCAGGACGCGGGTTACTACAGCCCCGGATAACTCACAAGCCTACCCGTCGTCTCTTCGTTATATTCATCGATAAGCTCCAGTTCGTAAAGCCGCTCATCGTAGTAATCTCGTAGCTCACTGGCCAGCCGAACCAGCTTCTCATCCATCTCCCAGTCCTCAATGGTGCAGCTGTTGGCAACCGCGCCACGTATCCCGCCGCCTAAGTAATTCTGATAGGCGCTCAAATACTCATCTTCGTAGCCGAAGTCGCTTAAGTCAAGCTCTACACCTCCACCACGGTGACTAATTTCTTCTCGGGTAATGTTTTCTTGAATACTCATCTCAAACTCCAATGCTTTAATTTCTACTAAACCAAAATGGAGCTGTTTATCGTCCAGCTCCACGACGTAACGCACCAAACTAAAACCGAGGACCTAATACTCCTCGGCTAACATAATAGTGAGAACTCGCTGACAATCCGGATCGAGCGGATCGCACCACTTACTCAAATTCTCATCGTAGTAATCTATCTTCCAGAAGATTTTCTCTCCGGCTACTTTCAGTGAGCCAAAATCGTGCTCACCGTATGGATCGTTATCTTCGTTAAAGTCCGTATAATCCCTGACACCAACAAATACTTCGTTGGCGGCGGATCCCATCGCCACGACTCCTTTCGTGACGGTACAACCTTGCATACTGCGACGGTGCTCGTCGTTTAGCGCAGCTATCTTTGCTGACGTTTCGTTTTGTATTACTTCTGTGGCCATATAACCCTCCTTGCTTAACGAGAGGGCTTTCTCCCTCTCTGTCTGATAGGGCTCGGGATGACACCAAAGCTGTCAGAGGTGGAGATTCCCCTTGAGATATTCAAATAAAAGAAAAAATAGATTCATATCTTCGGGGCGAATACGACCTTGATAGTTTTGGTTCACCCGTATACTGAAGAGACAGAGGGAGGAAGACTCTTACATAAATACACGATTGTTTGCAGAAAATGACGACCTATTTTCGTACAGCATAACTTTAAGGGTAGTTTAACGTCATGCCCTAGGACGGAGTGCGCTACCGATTGTTTTCGGCAATCTCATGCCAGTTCACTCGTCCGAGTGAGGTAGAGAGTAAGTCGCTCGTCATACTCGAATCATCTATGTCGATGATCCAGTGTACATACTGCTCAATCTCTTCGGGCTGTTCGCTCGCCTCGAAATTCTTGATGATACTACAGAGTTCTTGGTAGTAGCACTCGTCGTTAGTCAGCCACAGGTTCGCGACCCAGGTCTCTCGATTAGTCCACCCGTTATACTCGGTGGCTATAGTTTGTGATTCTAGAGCTTGGCTCGTCATGTCTTTCTCCTTTACTTTACGTAACGGAGTTACCCGGGCGGGGTCGCATGGCAAATGTGTCACAGGTGGAGATTCCGCTTGAAGACATCAACTAAAAGATATATTCGTCTTCAGGAGCGAATACTACCTTGATGCGTTTGCTCGACCCGTATAATGACACAGTACGTGAAGTAAGGAGTTATTAAATAATCAACTTCCTGTACAATCAGACTTAAGAAGATTCGTGTTTCGCCGCTTGCGAGGGAACAGGAGTCTTCTTTTTATAGTTCCATAGCCCCTGACATCCCGAATGGCACGCGTCTGAAGACGGCGCCCTTCGCACGCAGCCGCAGAGGCCTATTATGGTATAATTAGTATGGGATTGCTCAGGCAATCGGTACGTTTTCAGCG
Source organism: uncultured Candidatus Saccharibacteria bacterium (assembly GCA_945916045.1). GTDB lineage: Bacteria > Patescibacteriota > Saccharimonadia > Saccharimonadales > Saccharimonadaceae > CAMEGH01. Next base: position 558 of record CAMEGH010000105.1, on the reverse strand, counting down.
CAGAGCCAATTCACTCAAAGAATCTCGCTATGACATGGCAACTATGCCATAAATAGTCCCCCTTTAATGTCATTAGATGTTTGGGTAAGACTATTAAATAACTAATTTCGTTATTAGTTTTGAGAGACCTTGTTTCGACATCGTTTCTAGAGGTCAGTGTGCAATATGACCATTTTCCGGATAGTGTGATGACTGAGAGACCCGCCGCACAATAGCGTCGGATAATGGAAAGGTATAAGCTATGAAGTTTAAACGTATTAAATATACGCACACGACTCCAAAGTCCCGAACTGTTCGCTCTTCAACGAGCATCAGCCTCGGCGATGGCATAGACAGGTTGCTTGCAACTTTGGCTAAGATCATTGAAAAATGCTTTGGTCTCCTCTATATGGCTACTCGCCGAGCAGGTATATAAAGGTGAAAGACGATACAACAAAACTGCTACGTGAACTGCTAGCGTCATATCCAGATGATGCTAGGATATTTCGAGCATCACAACTTAAGTCGGATGGCAGCAAGAGGCCAATAGTTAGGCAGAATAAGTCACTAAATAGCTGG
>CAMEGH010000104.1 GCA_945916045.1 uncultured Candidatus Saccharibacteria bacterium | reverse complement strand
ACGTCGGTATTTTTTACCGTGGCGCCACCAAGCATCAGGCGCAAAAGCCCGTGGAGTGTTACGAGATTTGCGCGCAAAGCGTCGTCGGCGTCTTCGGTGTCGATGACTTTTGGCAAATCGAACGGATTGATACGCACGTCAGAACTGAGGCTCAGGCGAATGTAGCTGCCGCCCACCGCGTCGCTTAGTTTTTGGTACTCGTTTTCTGGGTCGATAATCAACACGTCAGAACCGGTCATCATCGAGCGCACGGCCTCAAGTTTGACGGTAAACGATTTACCAGCACCAGATTTTGCAAATACCACCGCGTTGGCGTTTTCCAGCGTAAAGCGGTCAAAAATCACCAAGCCGTTATTGTGCATATTGATGCCGTACAAAATCCCCTGCTCTTGCGTCAGGTCGGCGCTTGTGAACGGGAAGGATGTTGAAATTGCGCCAGTGTTCATGTTGCGGCGAATTTGCAGCTGGTCAAGCATTTGCGGGACGGTGCTATTTAAGCCTTGTTCTTGCTGGGAACTGGCTACCTTACTAAATACCAATTGCTGGCCAAAGAGCGTTTCGATTTTGTTTTGCACAAACGTTAGTTCGTCTAAGTTATCGGCATATAGCGTAATATACAATCCGTAGCGGAAGAACTTTTCGCTCCCCACTTGTAGTTCGTCACGCAGTTCTTCGGCATCTTGCAAGGCGGCTTCAAGCCCTGGGTCACGGGTTTTGCCCTTTTCTTGGGCAATGGTCATACTAGCTTCAAGCTGTGTCACTTTTTTGCGCAAGTTCTGCATCACGATCTGTGTATCTACTGGGTAAAGGAACATGCTCACATCAAGCACTTCATCCATATTGATAACGCTACTGAGCCAGCCGGTGTAAATTTGGCGCGGATAGCCGTAAACGTACAGAGTGCGGCCGTACTTTGTACCTAGACGGAAGTGGTCCGCGTGGAATTCGAGGCTGCTTGGCGCGATAAGGTCGCGCAGTGTGTTGACACCTTTAAGGAACGCCGCTTCAACTTCGGCAGCCTCTTTGGCTCGCTGTTGGGCAGCTAAGTCAACTGGATTTGATCGTTTTGCCATTAGTTCATGCCTCCGTTCACTCGTGCTGGTGGTTCACCTGTTCCTTTTTTGACATAGGTGAAAGTATTTTTTTCAAAGTTGCCAAGCGGCTCGCGCACAGCGGTGTCTGGATTGTAGTAGTTGTAGTAGAGCTCACCAAGTTGTTTGCTGTCGAGCTGCGCACAATGCACGCCAATTTGGAATAATCCGCCCGTAACCGAATCGACGCGGTTTTTAATTTCGTCTTTGGCTTTTTGGTAGGTGATTTTATCAATCTTTGTGACACTTGGGCCGCTACCACCGCCAAACATTTTCGAGAAAAACCCTTTGCCGGCGTCTTTAATCGTACTAAGGTCACCCACGGTTGCGTACGGCACAACTACATAGAAGCTTTTGTCCATAATGTTGGCTTCTTCTGACAAAATTTCGATAAAGTCGATGTAATCATCCATCAGTACACCAAGGAGCATATTGTCTTGGTTTTTGCGGATATTCATAAGGCGCGTAAGATACGGACCAATGTCGACACGTTGTGAGCGAATCAAAATTTGTACCGGATGCGTGAGCGAATTGATGAAATTTTGGTAGCTAAATTCGACACCTTCGCGTTCTTGCGAGCTCATGAGGTCGAAGTTGATCGATTTACACGCAATCACCGCACGAAAACTGCCGTCCGCCATGATAAGCATATTGTCGCGGATCTCTGAAAACATGAGGCTGTTTTGTGTGGTGTTTTTGGGGCGTGGTGCCGGCGTTGGCGTTTGCTGATTGGCCAGATTGCCCTGCGCGCTAGGGGGTATTTGCTGTTGTTGCTGCATATTTGGCTGCGGCGGCCCACTTGGTGGTCGGCCATATTGCGATGCAGGCGAATAGCCACCAGGAATTTGCTGGTGATATGGTTGCGGCGGCATGCCTTGCCCAGGTTGTTGCATGGGCGAATAATACTGTTGCTGCGGCGCACCTGGGCCCATTGGCGGTTGCCAGGTCGGGGCATTTTGTGGCCCTTGCGGCGGCATCGGCGAAGGACCGCCAGGCTGCTGTGGTGGTTGCATAGGCTGTGGTTGATTTTGTGGTTGCACCTTTTGTCCCTTCCCTCTTTTAGTGTAAAGAAATTTGCACTTCTTCGTCTGGTAAGCCGTGCTCACTCTTTTTAATGCGATGCGCCTGATGCGCGACATCGGCAACAGTTAACCCATCACTCTCGTTGGCTAGTTTAATTATATCAGGTGACGGCGGTGTTTCGCTAGTGCTTTGTTCGGGTGGCGCTGGTGGCACTGGCGTTTGTACGGTTGGCGGTTGTTGTGGCGCGGCGCTTGCTTCGGAAATAGGTTGAATAACTGATTGGCGAATGCTGTCGGGGTACGGATTAAACTGAAGCTTAGGTTCTTCACTACGAGCTGGCGATTGCGGCGCATCTGGCGTTTCTGGGCGCGCTGCTTGCTGTAATTGCGGCAGGGGTGGTGCTGTTTGTTGCGGCTGCTGTGGCGGTTCGTGCATGCGCTGGTTAAGTTCTTGCACGGTGTTTTCGCGGCGTTCTTGAATCAATTTATCGAACTTCTGTCCTTCTTTATCGGCATTGTCGAACATGTCGACGGCGTTGTCGGCTTCGCGCTTGAGCTCGCTGTTCATCGGAGTTGAGCCTGGCATTGGCACTCCCGACCCGCGCACTGACCAGCCGCGCGACTCAACGATATCAGTAAGATAACCCAGGCGTTCTTTTGCTTCGTCACCAGAGATATTTTTGGTACGTTCTGGCTCAGCTACGCGCGGCGCAGTAATTTCTACCAGTGAATTAAGCCCGTCTGGCTGCCATAGGCGTTTGCGCGGTTTAATGAAATAGAACGAAATCATCGCCCCTAAATAGG
>CAMEGH010000103.1 GCA_945916045.1 uncultured Candidatus Saccharibacteria bacterium | reverse complement strand
CAGTCCTTTCAAAGATCAATCGCAAAAACCTGCGATACGGTGTTGCTGTAAAACAGCCACCTGCCTAGTTCGGCGAGGAATTTGTCCACCTACTATAGCGCATTAGTATAATAAAGTCAAGGCCGCGAGACAACTACAGTTGACGAAATGTACTTTTATAGTATTATTACTGTACTCAGCTGCGGAACGATACCTCCGCGCTGTGTACCTATAGGTAATGGCCTTGAGTTTTTTGGGCGAAAAGGAACAGTCATGACGAACAAACCTAGCAAGATCGCGCCGAGCGAAATCGCTGCGATAGCGCACAAGCGCAAAAATGTCGCAAGCAGCAAAACGCTGGCCGGTCTGCGCTATATGTCGTTGAGCGGTTTTTGCCTTATGCTGACGATATATTTTGCGTCAGGGGTGGTATTTGCCGCAGAAATGTGACCAGGTTCGCCCATCGTTGTGCCGTTGCTTTTGTTTGCAGTGCTATTTGTAATTGCAACAAGGCGCGCGTATTGTGCGGCAAAACGCAAAGGCGAAGCGGCGCATCGCGTTTTGCACGAAACCGACATGGAGCGCCTTTCGAGGCGTGAGAGAAAAGCGCTCGAAGCTGAGCGAAAAGCTGCCGAACAGGAAAGGGCAAGAGAGTACGAAGCTCGCAAGCGGCAATTTCGGGAAGAAATTCTCGGCCCGCACGCGAGCGATTCTGAAGCAACCCATACGTAACCGGCCATCTACCAAGCCCCGAAAGGGGCGCTTTTTTGGGCCACGCACCGCAACTTGGTATAATGGATATATGAAACGACTCAGCATAGCACTCGGAATAGTACTGGCAGTAGCGGGGGCGGTGGTGCTTTCTGCGGCGGCTCAGGCAAATGTCAATAATTTTACCTTCAAAGATTTTACGGGCGACTATTATTTGTCGCGTGACGATGAAGGCCGCGCAAATTTGCGTGTGGTCGAAACATTTACCGCGGAATTTCCGGCGGATCGCGATCAAAATAAAGGCATCACGCGCGCCATTCCCGATCGCTACGAGGGAAATCCGACCAGCTTTCAGTTTGAATCGCTAAAACGAAATGGCCAAACCGAACCGGTATATTCGCAGGAACGAAATGGCGACGACATGATTATTGCTAGCGGTACCGAGGAATTTTTGCGCGGCGATCAGACGTACGAACTGACGTACACGTTGCGCGATGTGATTCGCGATTCGGGCAGTTACCAGGAATTTTATTGGGACACAGTTGGCACGACGTCGTCGCAGCCATTTGGCGACGTGGTTGGCCGCGTGCATTTGGATGAATCGGTGCGCGATCTGTTCCAGGGCGATATTGCGTGTTTTCAGGGTTCGCGGTATTCGCGCGATGAATGCGCTAACGTAGCGCGCGAAGGCGACACAATTACCTTTAGTTCGATGGGCGAATTGCCGGCCCGTCAAAACGTTTCGATGGTGCTAAAATTCCACGAAGGTTCGTTTGAAATGTACCAGATGACCGGATTTGACAAATTTATGACGCTATTTGCGCCGTTTGTTGCGTTGGCGATTTCGGTGCTCGCGATCGGCATGGCGGTGATGACGCGCCGCACAAAAGGCAAAAACGCGCCTGGCCGCGGCACGATTGTGCCAGAATATTTGCCGCCAGAAAGCCTTTCGGTTATGCAAGCGGCGGGCATCACAAAAAGCGCGCGTTCGGTGCTTTCTGCGCAGTTAATTGATTTGGCGGTTCGCAAAAAGATCCAAATTTTTGAAAAAGAAGGCAAAGGATTTTTGGGCAAACCAAAAACAATTTACGAGGTAAAATTGCTTTCGGCGGCCAATTTGCGCAGCGAGGAAACAGAAATTATTACGACACTATTTGGCGGCGCAAAAATAGGCGCAACCTACACGATCGACAAAAATGACAGTAAAAAAGGCGAACGCCTGCACGCGCGCATCACAAAAGAGCGCACGAGCGGCTTGGTGGACGCTGGTTTTCGAAAAAAAGTGAAGCCAAATATCGCCGCGATCGTTCTTTCGTTTGCCGGCTTGGCGGCCGCGATGGGCGTATTTGCGTGGCAAGTGCGCGACGGCAGCGAGCCAAATGTGACCGCATTTGCGCTGCTGGTGCCGTTTTTTGGCGTTGGCGTGGTGTTTGCGCTCACGATTTACATGCGCCCGCTTACTAAAAAAGGCGCCGAAATGAACGAATATCTTGAAGGGCTAAAAATGTACATCAAACTGGCCGAAGCCGACCGCCTAAAGGTGTTGCAAAGCCCGCAAGGTGCAAGTAAAAAGCCGGTTGATACGGATGACAAAGCGCAGCTCGTGGTGCTGTACGAGCGCGTGTTGCCGTACGCGATTTTGTTTGGGCTCGAAAAAGATTGGGCGAAAGTGCTCGAAATTACGTACACTGATACTGATTCGAATCCGGGCTGGTATAGCGGCTCGAGCACGTTTAACGCGGCAATGCTTGGTTCGGCGCTTTCGAACTTTTCATCTACGGCCACAAGTAGTTTTATGCCGCCATCAAGCGACGGCAGTTCGGGCGGATCGGGCTTTTCTGGCGGCGGCGGATTCTCTGGTGGCGGTGGCGGCGGAGGCGGGTTTGGCGGGCGGTAGACGACCAGGAAGGTGAGCGGTTCAACGACCCATTAAAATAGGCGCGTGAAGTCTCAAAAAAGACGGGCGTCCCGTTGCCGGATTTATAAAACATCGTGCAGCGTTTGAACTCGCCACACATTCGCAGGCAAATTTTGCAGGTTTTCGCCCAATTTTGCGGGAACGTAAAAACCATGTGAAGGTTCGCTCGGGAATCCTATAAAACTTTCGGCTTTGTCGTCAATCAACACGATACTATGCGCAGTAATTTCTTCACCAAAAAGTTCTTGCGGGAGTAAAAAATTGCCATCCGCTTGTTGCCAGCTGGCAATTAGCAGTCCTTTTTGTTTTTGCGCGGTAATGTAAACAGGAATATTTTGCGCAGCATCTTC
>CAMEGH010000102.1 GCA_945916045.1 uncultured Candidatus Saccharibacteria bacterium | reverse complement strand
GCACGCAGGTGGCGCAAAAAAGACAGACGAACTAAGCGCGTACGGCATTGATTTGACGGCGCGCGCAAAATCGGACGACCTCGACCCAGTGATTGGCCGCGATAAAGAAGTCGATCGCATGATTACGATTTTAAGTCGTCGCCGCAAAAACAACCCGCTACTTATTGGCGAACCGGGCGTGGGAAAAACCGCTATTGTTGAAGGCTTAGCGCGCCGTATTGTCGCCGAAGAAGTGCCCGATCATTTGCTGGGCGCACGCATTATGCAGCTGGACGTGGCAGCGATTATTGCCGGTACAAAATACCGCGGCGAGTTTGAAGAGCGCATTAAACACATTATTAAAATTGCCAAAGACACGCCGGGATTGCTGCTGTTTATCGACGAATTGCACTTGCTGGTTGGTGCTGGCGCGGCGGAAGGCGCGCTGGATGCAGCTAATTTATTGAAGCCTGCACTAGCCCGCGGCGAGCTGCATTTGATTGGCGCAACTACACTGGATGAATACCGAAAACACGTCGAAAAAGACGCCGCGTTAGAGCGCCGTTTCCAAACGATTATTGCCAAAGAGCCGCGCCATAACGAAGTGGTAGCAATCTTGCGTGGATTGCGCCCGCGCTACGAAAAGCACCATAGTGTGGCGCTGAGCGATGAGACGATTGACGACGCGGTGTACTTGGCGGATCGCTATATTAAAGACCGTTTCATGCCTGATAAAGCCATCGACGTGCTAGACGAAGCGGCCGCGATTGTGCGTGTGCGTGAAGGGCGTAAGCCGTCAAAATTGCGCCGGCTTAACAAAGAAATTACCCAGCTGGATGGCGAAGTTGAAGACGCCGTGGCGCGCCAAGATTTTGAAAAAGCCGCCGTGTGCAAAACCCGCATGTTGAAGTTGCAAAATGAAGTTACGCAAATTAAGCGCGAGCAAAAGCGCAAATCGTTGCCGCAGCTTGATGTCGACGATTTGGCAAAAGCGGTCGCAAATATTACGGGAATTCCTTCTACAAAAGTGCAAAAAAGCGAAGCAAAATTGCTGCGTGGGCTAGAAAAACATTTGGCAAGACGCGTGATTGGCCAGCAAGAAGCAGTCGCGAATGTGGCACGCGCCGTGCGCCGTAGCCGTAGTGGTGTGGCGAGCGGCAAACGGCCAATTGGCAGCTTTGTGTTTATGGGCCCGACCGGGGTTGGCAAAACCGAACTTGCGCGCGTGCTCGCCGAAGAAGTATTTGGAAGCAAAGATGCGTTGGTAAAAATTGACATGAGCGAATTTGCCGAAAAGCACACCACGAGTCGTCTGCTCGGCGCACCAGCTGGCTACATTGGCCACGACGAAGGCGGGCAATTAACCGATACGATCCGCCGCCAGCCGTATAGCGTAGTGCTGTTTGACGAAATCGAAAAAGCGCACCCAAGCGTATTCCATATGTTGCTGCAGCTGCTGGAAGACGGTACACTGACCGATGCAAGCGGGCGCCGAGTCGACTTTACAAATACGATTGTTATTTTAACCAGTAACCTTGGTTCGCAAGCCATGCAAAAAGAATCGGAACTTGGCTTTGAAGTTGCCACGAAAACCGACGAGCGCGAACTAGAGGCCGTGCACAAAAAGAACGCCAAAGCCGCCAAAGAAGCGCTTGGCCGGTTTATGCGCCCCGAGCTTATCAACCGATTTGACGGCATCGTGACGTTTAAGGCGCTGACTCGCAAAGAAATCGGCACGATTTTTGATAACGTGGTGGGCGAGCTAAAAACGCGTTTGGCGAAGAAAGGCATTGCGCTCAAAATTCGCCCCGCTGCGAAGCGCCATTTGATTGAACTTGGCTACGATAAGTACAACGGCGCGCGCCCATTGCGGCGTATGATTGAAGATAAAGTGGAGCATTTAATTGCAGAGGGAATTTTGAGTGGGGAATTTGAAGCGGGCTCGTTGCTAGAGGTGACGACGCACAAAAAAGAGATTGTGATTAAGGGTGGCCATGAGCAAGCGCAGTAGTTTTGGGTCGTTTTTTACCTCGCTATTGCTGATTGCAGTAGTAACGGGCGTGGCAGCGACGGTGTTTTTGCAGCGCCAAACAATTGTCGACCAAGTGCAGGTGTGGCAGTACGAACCGTCGCCAGAAATTGCCGCGCTGGCTGATCGCACCACGATGAACGACCACGGCAGACACTTGTATTACGTGGCGCACCCGAGCCTAGAAAACGCCGACGTATTTAATACGCACTGCGAGCGCCGCGAAGGCGATAGCCCGATTTTGGGGTGTTATCGCGACGGCAAAATTTACATTTTTGACGTGCAAGACGAGCGGCTTGAAGGAATCGAAGAAGTCACCGCCGCGCACGAAATGCTGCACGTGGCGTTTGAGCGACTGAGCGAAGACGAGCAAACACGCATTGGCACGCTCCTGGAAACAGAGTACAAAAAGCACGCCAACGACGATTTAGCTGCGCGCATGCAATATTACGAACGCACGCAGCCGGGCCAGCGCATCAACGAACTTCATTCAATTATTGGCACAGAAAAGGCCGAAATTAGTAGCGAATTAGAGGAATATTACGCAAATTATTTTGACGATCGTTCGGCAATAATTGCGCTATTTAACGGATACAACGGGCGCTTTGTCACCATTCGTGAAGAAGCCGCTGCGCTGCGTACAGAGCTTGAAGGTTTAGAGGCGTCGATCGACCAGCAAACCGAGGCATACAACCGCGCCTTGCAGGTGCTGAATCGCGACATCGAAACGTTTAATTCGCGTGCTGAAGCGGGCGATTTTACCAGCCAAGGCCAGTTTGACACCGAACGCAGTGCGCTTATTGCGCGTTCGCAAACGATTGAAAACCAGCGCGCGGGAATTGAGCAATCGATTGATGTATATAACGAAAAGCAGCGATATCATAATTCGTTGGTAGATGAATCGAATAGTTTGCGCGATTCGCTCGATAGCAATTTGGCACCGGCGCCGCAACTGCAAGGAAT
>CAMEGH010000101.1 GCA_945916045.1 uncultured Candidatus Saccharibacteria bacterium | reverse complement strand
GTCACGGACAATTAGGAAGCGGAAGCTATGTAACAAGGCCTCAACCTACACGCGTCAATATCGACAATATTGAGCCAGAACAGCGATCCACCACCGCTGTATCTGCCGGTAGAAATCACACCTGTGCAGTAATCGAAGGTGACGCCTACTGCTGGGGCGCAAACAACTACGGACAACTCGGTCGAGGTGGCGGTGGTTCAAATATTCCTGTCAAAGTGAATTTCGGATTCTCTCCTGCAGCGGTCACCGATGTTACCGCTGGAGCAGACCACACTTGCGCTACAGTAAATGGCCACGCTTACTGCTGGGGGCGCAATTCAGCGGGGCAACTTGGGATGACCGGCGGAGACAGAACCACTCCGACTAAAGTAAACGTAGGCACCCCCGCACGACACATTACACAAATTGAAGCAGGAGAAAACTTCACCTGTGCAATCGGTGCTGAACGTGCGTGGTGCTGGGGCTCAAATGACAGCGGACAGATTGGCAGAAACAACATGGGAGGTGAAAACCAAACTCAGCCATTTGAAGTTGAGCTACCCGGAAAAGGCGCCCACAATGGAGTCGGAAACGCCGTTACAGAAATTGCCACCGGAGACCGCTTTGCTTGTGCAGTCATGAACGGAAGAACTTACTGCTGGGGTGCAAACGGCAACGGACAGCTCGGCCGTAATAGTACTCAAAATGCAGGCAACCCGGCACTCGTTTCTGGAAGCAGCCTAGGAAACAGAGCTACGAACAGCTTATCTGCCGGCAGCCACCACGCCTGTGGTATCATCAACGGAAGAGCACAGTGCTGGGGTAGCAACAGCCATGGGCAAATCGGAAACCCTTCGGTACCTGTCGGCGGAAATGCCACCACTGCAGTGCCCGTACGTGAAGATGCGAACGTACTTGGAACGAACTATCCACATATCATTTCCGCAGGAGGTAGCCACAGCTGTACGATAGCGAACGGAAACATAGCCTGCTGGGGAAGTAGCACCCAAGGCCAGCTGGGTGGAAACGACTTAGCGTCATCACCTAATATGCCTAAATGGACCCACAATAAGTACGCCGTACCCGGTTTCCAAATCGACTGGTCCCGCGCCGTCCGCTTCTAACCAAGCAAAACTCAATCCGCCAAAAATCGTTCACATTCACCACGCAATGTGAACGATTTTATATATACCCAGCTCGACTCTCCAAACATGCACAAAAAACAAAAAAACCACCGCCCAAAAAGCGATGATTCTCCATAATCTTGGTACACGCGGAGGGATTCGAACCCCCGACACCTGGTTCCGAAGACCAGTGCTCTATCCAGCTGAGCTACGCGTGCAAATATGTGTTAATTGTAGCATAAGCTGTGCTACAATAGAAAGTACTTATGGATATTCGAACAAACATACCACTCAAGCAATACTTGACGATGCAGATCGGTGGGACTGCACGCTTTGTTACAGAAGTGCACTCTGCAGAAGATGTCCGAACCATCGTCACTAATTCACGCAAAGAAGGCGTCCCATTCTACATTCTGGGCGGCGGCAGCAACGTTATTGCGCCAGATGGCCGCTACAACGGCATTGTTATTCGCAACTGCATTATGGGCTACGAAGAAATCGCCGAAGACAAAGACACCGTTACCGTTAAACTTGGTGCCGGCGAGGTATGGGATGATTTTGTAAAACGCGTCACGCGCGAAAACCTTATTGGCGTAGAAGCGCTCTCGGCCATTCCGGGCACCTGTGGTGCTGCCCCAGTGCAAAATATTGGCGCATACGGCCAAGAAATATCCGACACACTCACCGAACTCGAAGCCTTCGACACCCAAACAGACGAAATCGTCACTCTTTCAAACGACGATTGTAAGTTCCGCTACCGCAACAGCATCTTCCGCACCGAAGAACAAGGCCGCTACATTATCCTTACCGTTACCATGCGCCTCTACAAAGGCTCACCAATGCCGCCGTTCTATTCTGTGCTCGAAAACCACCTAAAAGAAAAGAACATCACCGAATACACCGCCACCAACATCCGCGAAGCCGTTATAGAAATCCGCGCCAATCGCCTCCCCAACCCTGCCGAAAAACCAAACGCTGGTTCATTCTTTAAAAATTCTATGGTAGATAAATGGCTGGTAGACGATTTGCTACAAAAATACCCAGACATGCCCCACTTCGACATGGGCGGGCGTATTTACAAAGTACCAACCGGCTGGCTGATTGAACAATGCGGCCTAAAAGGCAAGCTTTTGCATGGCATACGCGTTAATCCAGCCAATGCACTAGTGTTAATAAACGAATCTGCGCGCGGCTACAGCGACCTTGCCCAAGCGCGCGAAGCCATTTCTAAAGCGGTCAGCGAAAAGTTCCACATTCATATTGAACAAGAACCGCTCGAATTGGCATAAAAGTGCTTGCGCTTTCAAAAAAGCTGTAGTACTATACAAACATAATTAAAAAATTAATTAGGGGGCATGAATAAACATGTATACAACTAAACAAAAAGGTTTCACGATCGTTGAGCTTCTCATCGTTATCGTAGTAATCGCAATCTTAGCTGCAATCAGTATTGTGGCGTTTACAGGAATACAGCAACGTGGACGTGACTCAGAGCGTGCTTCGGACGTAAGCAACATTGTTAAGTCACTAACCGCTTACACGACAGATGGTAAGGCCTGGCCAGAATCTGGCTCTGCAGCAGCAACAGCACTACAAGGGTATGATATTGCACCTATCCCTGAGTCAATCGGAGCCAAACTTGGTAGCACAGCAGCAAGCTCAAGCAGCTCAACCACTTATGGCTATACCGTCTGTCCATCAGGAGCAACAGGCACAGCTATCACTGGCGCAACTATCTCCTGGGTCAAGGAAGCTGGCGGCGGCACTGAAACTGAAGAAACAGAAGTTGGCACAGGCTGTTAACACACCTTAGTTCATAAGCTACGTTTTACACAAAATAGCCCCTCATTGGGGCTATCTTATTACGCGAGCGCCTC
>CAMEGH010000100.1 GCA_945916045.1 uncultured Candidatus Saccharibacteria bacterium | reverse complement strand
CCGGCGCGTATACGAGGCTGGGGCCGATGAGGGCGAATTTAGCGATTTTGCCCCAGGTGACGGCACAAGCACAGTTACGGTGAACGCAACTGGCCAAGTTGGCCCGCAAATTAGCGATTCAGACGTAAAAAACCGCACCAAAGGCAAGCGATTTGGCGACATTCAGTCAGACTTAACGTCGATTCAAGGCGTCGATAGCGTCGAAGTGGACTTCTGGCCGTTCTGGGTAAGTACCGTTCCCGACAACGACAACCGCATCACTATTCAATTTGACCTCCAAAGAATCGAGGAGTAGTGACGGGGAAGAAGAGCTTTATCTGTTTAGATGTGGGCGAAAAGCGAATTGGAGTGGCGCTCGCTGATTCTGCTGTGCGCATCGCGATTCCGTACACAACGCTCGAGGTGGATGGCGAGGAAATTCAAGCAATCGCAAAGCTATTTGTGCAGGAGGATGCAGCCGCAATTGTGGTGGGATATCCGCGCAATCAACAGGGTGAAGCCACCGCACAAACCGAATATGTCATGGAATTTGCCGAACAACTGAAAGAATTTGCCAAAGTAATTTTTCAGGATGAATCGCTTACGAGTGTCGAAGCAGAACGCCGCCTTGCCAAACGCCGAGGTGGCTATACAAAAGGCGATATCGATGCCGAAGCGGCCGCAATCATTTTACAAGATTATATAGAGGAGGTGTATGGATAATTTTAAACGACCACAACAACCGCGCGGGCCACAAACGCCGCCACCTCGCCCGAATGGGGGGCGATTAGCGCAGCAGTCGCCGCCGGCTCGATCTACGCAACCTGCACCGCAAGCGCGCCCGCAGATTGTGCCACAGCTGTCGCATAATGCGCCTGTAACACCCCCGGCAACTCCTCGGCCTACACCGCAGCCGATGCCAACAGCTACTCCAGCGCCAGTGATTACTCCAGCTCCGGCAGTGGCGCCTGTCCAACCTAAAAAAGCGCCATCAGAAGTACAGCCACCGCGTCCGCAAGCGCAGCCAGTAGCGCAAAAGCGCGCGCTGGCAGCACCACAGGCAAAACCTGCAGAAGAAGATCCGCAAACGCCGCAGCCGGTAGAAAAGCAACCAGACGACAGTGCCAAGCCTGCGTCTCGCGACATCAAAAAGAATCGTAAACGTAATTATGCGTGGCTTTGGTGGCTAGGCGGGAGTATTGCGGCCGTGCTAGTGCTGGCGATGGCAGCCGGTGCCTGGTATCAGTCAAATCTAACGGCGCCACACCCTGCTAACGATGAGCCGCAGCAAATCAGCATCCAAGAAGGCAGTGCAGTGCTTGATATTGCCCGTATGCTTGAATCGGAAGAAATTATCAAGAATGCTCTTGTGTTCCAGATCTATTACCGGCTTAATAGCAGCGCTACAGCGCTACAAGCGGGCGAATATATGCTAACAAGAAACCTAACCGTTGCCGAAGTGATCGAAGCAATAAGTGAAAGCCAAATCACTCAATACGATTTAACCTTTTTGCCGGGCGAAAGCGTACTTGACGTAAAAGAAACGCTACTAGAAGCAGGTTTTAGTGAAACAGATATCGATGCTGCGTTCGAGCGGCACTATCCGACCTACACAATGATGAAGCAGCGCCCAGAAAGTCATGATATCGAAGGCTTCATCTTCCCTGATACGTATCGTTTTGAAGATAACTATACTGTCGAGGATATTTTGCAGCGCCCATTCCAGCATATGCAAACTTATGTTGTTGAAGAGGGGCTTGAAGGAGCGTTTGAATCGCGTGGACTAACGTTATATGAAGGTATCACGCTGGCATCGATTATCCAGAAGGAGGTGAATAATCAAGCAGATATGGCGCACGTTTCACAGGTGTTTCATAGTCGCCTCGAGCAAGATATTCCGCTTGGCTCAGACCCAACATTCGTCTATCCTGCCCATAAAATGGGCGTGCAGCCTCTACCGAGCCTAGAATCGCCATATAACACCTATCTTGTGCAGGGGTTGCCGCCAGGGCCAATTGCCAATCCGGGCAAAGAAGCCTTGCAGGCTGCGGCGTATCCTTCGACCGATACTGACGATCTTTTCTTCGTGGCGGGTGATGATGGCCAAACCTACTTCTCTAAAACGAACGAAGAGCACGAACGCCTCACCAGAGAGCACTGTAGCGAACGCTGCCGTTTAGACATATTCTAAAAAATCTATTGACATTATTGTCAAGGGCTGGTACACTAAGGGTTAGCACATTTGGATACGGAGTCTTGGGTGGAGTTATCAAAGCGAGCCTCTTGACTAAATGAGCCTACCAGAACAGTCGAACGGGCATGCAATAGTAAACACTAATTACTAAACAATAACGCATCATAATATAAACGTAACGTATTGGTCGACAATGCCCCTTTCTTGCGAGAAGTAAGACGCAGTATGGTAGAGGTGCCACAGTAATGTTGGCGCAGGAGAACGAAGATTACAACGCAAACATCGAACCACGGTTCGAATAACAGGGTAGTGCGACGAATGGGCCGTTTGGCGTTTCGTCAAGAAGTTGCGATGAAAAAGCGCAGCAAAAAAGAATTTATCAAGCCAATCGGACTATACGTAGGTGTTTTTGCTCTACTTGTTTCGGTGGTAGCGAATGGTTATCAGGCGGCACCTTCGTCTGAACAGCCAGTGAGCGCAAATGTGGTTGCGGTAGAAGCCGCGCCAGAAAAAGACACGCCAAAGGCATCGGTAGTAGCAGTAGACGAAAAAACCGCAACTGATATTGCGACAAACTTGGCCTTGCAAACAAATATGTCCGTAGCGGCTAACGTTGCCAGCCTTTCGATTTCACTCGAAGCTGAGCGCGAAATTGTGCAAGAAGACAGCGGTGCGATCGCAAAACCGCAAATTGTGCAGTCTGAAGGCATTTCACGCGACATTATTCAGTACGTATCGCAAGATGGCGAAAATGCACAAACGATTGCCGACAAATTTGGCATCACCAAAGATACTGTTTTGTGGGCAA
>CAMEGH010000099.1 GCA_945916045.1 uncultured Candidatus Saccharibacteria bacterium | reverse complement strand
CGAGCTACTGATAAACCTCGGCTGGCAGTACCTTAGCTGCAAGCAAGCGCTAGCGCTACGGGGCGACGATGATAGCCGCGTGATATTGGGTGATGTGCTGCGGCGTAGTTTGATGCGGATAAATAACTATGAGCACGACGGTGAAACACATAAGTTCAAAGAAGGTGACATTGCGCGGGTTGTTAGTGAATTAGAATCTATCCGAGTAGACGGCGTGATAGATACTAGTCGGGCGGTGACGGATATCATCATGCCAAAACTTGGAGGTAGCACCATAGAGGTATTTCATGATGGCAAGCACGAAAACAAAAGCCTGCGTTATTTTGACTTTGATAATATTGCCAATAATGAATTCCACGTAACGGTAGAGTATCGTGTGGTGGGGCGCGAAGCGATACGTGCGGACATGGGATGTTTTGTAAACGGCATACCGCTAGTGCATATCGAAAACAAAAAATCGAGTGTTGGCTACAAAAAAGCCATTGCCCAGCTACTGCGCTACCAAAAGCCAGACCATGCGCCGAAGCTATTTATTTACGAGCAGCTGCTGCTGGCGATGGACGGTGAAAACGCGGTGTATGGCACAGCGGGCACGCCCGAAGAGTTTTATTCGTCGTGGCGCGAAAAGAATACACCAAAAGAGCGATTACACGCAACACTACGAGATGTCATAGCAAAGCCGATCGATAAAGACATATATGCACAGCTACTACGCGACCTTAACGGTGCGACCTATGGTGTGGAGCAACTACAGGTGCGTAGCATTATGCCGCAAGACGAGACGATTTACGGTATGCTACGGCAAGAGCGGGTGCTCGATATAGTTAAAAACTTTGTATTTTATGACGGTGCATACAAAAAAGTGGCGCGCTACCAGCAGTATTTTGCCATAGAGCGAATGCTAGAGCGAATCAAGCAAACTGAGACAACTGAGTATGGTAGTCGCCACAAGGGTGGTATTGTATGGCACACCCAAGGTTCTGGTAAAAGTCTGACAATGGTGATGTTTGTGCGCGCCCTGATAGAGCAACCGCACATAGTAAACCCGCGGGTACTAATGGTGACCGACCGCGTAGATCTGGACAAGCAGATCAAAAAGACGTTTGAAAACGGCGGCCTCAAGAAAAAAGTCAAGCAAATGACCAGCGGTAACGAGCTGCTGGAGCATATCAAGAGTAAAGACACCAGCGTACTAACGACACTGATTCATAAGTTTGAAAGTGCTGGCAAAAAGCGGACGGACTTTGTAGATACCGATGATAATATCTATGTACTAATTGACGAAGCGCACCGCTCACAGGGCGGCGATGCCAATATGGAAATGCTACGGGTGATCCCGAACGCATGCGTGATTGCGTTTACTGGCACGCCGCTGCTACGAAAAGATAAATCACGCAGTAAATTCGGCGAGTTTATCGATAAATACACGATAGATGACGCGCTGGCTGATCATGTAGTATTGCCGCTGATTTATGAAGGTCGTTATGTGGCGCTCGACCAAAACGCACCGCAAATCGATAGACTGGCCGACCGAGTAAGCGAAGACCTGTCGGCGCAAAATAAGTATAAACTGCAACGGCGCGTTGAGAATAGAACTTTAGCCGAAGTGCCGAGCAAGCTCGAAGAGGTGTGTGCGGACATCGAAGAACACTACATCGATAATTTTCAGCACACAGGCCTGAAGGGTCAGATTGTTGCGCCAAGTAAATATGCCGCGGTGGTGATGCAGCGGTGGTTTGAGCGGCGACATAAACTCCAAACAGCCCTGATAATTAGTGATGACAACAACGAAATTAGCGAAGAGGACCTAAAGAAACAAGAGGTGGCTGATTATTTGAGTGAGATAAAAGCTAAATATGCTGGGCTCAAAACCTACGAAGATATGACAATCGATGACTTCAAAAACAACCCAGAAGGTATAGAGCTTTTAATTGTTGTCGATAAGTTGCTGACAGGGTTTGATGCACCGCGAAATACCGTGCTGTATTTGGCAAAAAAGTTGGTCGACCATAACTTGCTACAGGCAATTGCGCGGGTGAACCGACTGTTTAATAACCCGCGTTATCCAAAGACGAGCGGATTCATTATTGACTACTCTGAAAATGCCACAAGTATTCAGGAAGCTATGGATTTGTTTGGCAATTTTGATGAAGCGGATGTCAAGGGCACGCTAATTGATATAAATGACAAAGTAGAAGAACTGGCGCAAAAGTATGCGGCAGTGCTTGATGTGTTCAACGGTGTTGAAAAAGATAGCCACAGCTACATCGAGCACTTGCGTGATGAGCCAACGCGCAAAATATATAAGGATAAGTTTAACCAGCTACTGAATGTATACGAAGAATGTAAGGCGCTTCGTGGGTTTGCAGAGAAGATTAGTGACGATGAGATACAGCGCTATCGCCGTGATATCAAAAAGTTTGCCGAATTAAAACGCAATGCTGATTTGATGCACGGTGAAGAAGTCGATTTGAAGCAGTACGAGCGCGAAATTAGCCGAATACTTGACCAATATGTGACGGCGTCTCAGGCCGAGGTGCTGACCGACCAGATAGAAGTGACGAACCGTGATGAGTTGAACGCTGCGATTGAAGAGCTGGGAAGCGTAACATCGAAGGCCGAAGCAATTGCTGCGCAAACGAAACGGCGAATTACTGAGCGACAGCAGGACGACGAAGTGCTGTATGGTAAGTTCTCGGAGCGGATTGCCGAAATTCTACAGGCGATGCATGAAAAGAAGATGGCAGATATCGAAGCGCTGAAGCAACTACGAGAAATAGAAAAAGAGGTTGATCAGAAAAAAGATGATGAAACGCCGGATGTTGTGCAGAGTCATCCTGGTGCTGGTGTGCTGTATAGGAATCTGCGTGAGTTATTGCCTGCAGAAACCGAAGAACAGTATCAGCAAATTATTTTAGAGCTAGCAAATGTGGTGCAGCGGAGTGCGACAGTTGACTGGTGGCGAAACTACGAGATTAAACGACAGATGCGCTCAAATGTCGATGACTACGTGTACGACGAGATTAAACTAGCTCAAGATATAGAGCTAGAGAACGAACAAATTG
>CAMEGH010000098.1 GCA_945916045.1 uncultured Candidatus Saccharibacteria bacterium | reverse complement strand
CATATGGTAAAAATTTCTCTCAATCTTGACGACCTCTTGGCTGAACAAAAACAGCTCAGCGATTTTTTGGCATCGCCGAATGCTTTTAGCGATCCGCAATTTAGCGCCAAAAACAAACGCTTCACTGAACTTGAAACGCTTGTCGCAATGGCGAAAAAACGCCAGCAACTACAGCAAAATATTACAGAAGCCAAAGAACTGATTGGCGGCGGCGATGAGCTCGCAGAGCTTGCCAAAATGGAATTGGCTGATTCTGAAACGGCGCTTGAAACGCTCGAAGAAGAGCTGTTTATTATGCTCGCCCCAAAAGACCCAAACGACGACAAAAACTTGATTATGGAAATTCGCGCAGGTGCCGGTGGCGATGAAGCCAGTTTGTTCGCAGCAGAACTCTACCGCATGTACCTCCGTTACTGCGAAACGCATGGCTTTAAAACCGAGCTGATTTCAGAAAGCGCCAACGACGCTGGCGGCTACAAAGAAGTGGTTTTTAGTATTAAAGGCGATTCACCCTACGCCATTCTCAAATTCGAATCAGGTGTCCACCGCGTGCAGCGCATTCCAGCCACGGAAAGCCAAGGCCGCGTCCATACCAGCACCGTTACCGTCGCCGTCCTTCCCGAAGCCGAAGAAACCGACGTCGAAATCCACGCCAACGACCTTAAAATCGACGTCTACCGCGCCGGTGGCCACGGTGGCCAAAGCGTTAACACGACCGACTCGGCCGTGCGCATTACTCACCTGCCAACAGGACTCGTTGTTACCAATCAAGATGAAAAATCACAATTAAAGAACAAAGAAAAAGCCATGGGCGTCCTGCGTTCACGCTTACTCCAAGCAAAAATCGACGCAGAACAAGCCAAACTGACTGCCGAGCGCCGTTCGCTCATTGGTTCAGGCGATCGAAGCGAAAAAATCCGCACCTACAACTTCCCGCAAGATCGCATCACCGACCACCGCATTGGCTACAGTCGCAGCGGCATTCCACAAGCGATGGACGGCAAAATCGACGACCTAACTGAAAAACTCCAAGCCTACGAACGCGAACTTGCTGCGCAAAATACCGAAGCGTAATTTGTATCTTTTGCGTAAATATTGCCTTACTACGCTATATCTGTCATACTAGCGACAATGAATATTTCCACGTGGCTCAAAAACGCCGCCAAGCAGCTCAAGGATATTGGCATTTCGACCGCGCGGCTTGATGCCGAGCTAATCTTGTCGCACACGCTGCGCAAACCGCGCACGTTTTTGCACGCACATTTAGATGACGAGCTTGACCCGCGCCGCCACGAAATCGCCAACGCACGGCTGCAACTACGCAGCGAACGCGTTCCGCTCGCCTACATCACCGGGCACAAAGAGTTTTACGGCCGCACGTTTAAAGTTTCGCCCGCCACACTTATTCCGCGCCCAGAATCCGAATCGCTGATTGAAACGCTGCTTGCGCTCACCGCCAGCGAAATTGCGCCAAAAACCTTGGTCGACGTTGGTACCGGCAGCGGCGCGCTGGCAATTACCGCAAAATTGGAGCGCCCGCATTTGCACGTAACCGCGTCGGATATCAGCCAAAAAGCGCTGGCAATTGCCACAGAAAACGCGCAGAAGCTCGGCGCCGATGTGCATTTTCGCACCATGAATTTGCTTAATGAACACGCCGGCACGATCGATTATATTATCGCCAATTTGCCGTATGTGGACAAAACCTGGGGCGACACTTCGCCCGAACTCCGCCACGAACCGCCCGAAGCACTCTATGCCGATGAAGGCGGACTAAAATTGATTTACAAATTGCTGCCGCAAGCCGCGCGCTGGCTGGCAAACGACGGCTTCTTGCTGCTTGAAGCCGACCCGACGCAATTTGCGGCCATCACGCAAAAAGCCGCTCAATACAAATTAGCGCCAACAACGCAAAACGACTACTGCTTGGTGCTCCAAAAACAGTAGTCGTTCTACCTTTTGCGCAAATTAGGCTTGCGCTCGCAACACTCTAAAATCCAAACAGATCACGCAAGGTTGGCGCGCGCGATTCACGCTCATTGAGCGCTGGCGCTTCGGCCGCGGCTTCTTCTGGCACATACGCCGCCAATTTCACGGTCATGGTTTGCTCGTTGCCGTTTCGCAGCACCGCAATTTCCACTTCAGAACCCGGGCGATATTCGCCGATTAAGCTACTCATACCGCCATGCTCGCCAATGGTTAAATCGCCAATGCGCGTAATAATATCGCCATCCTCAATGCCGGCTTCATCGGCCGGGCCGCCCGCTTCAATCGCCGACGCACCGCCACGGCCAGCCGCCACATACGCGCCTTGTTTTACGCTCAATTTTTCTTCTTTGGCAATGGCTGGCGTAATATCCACGTAGCGCACACCCAAATACGCGCGTTCAACCTTGCCCGTTTCGAGCACACCTTCTAGCATCCCCTTCACCGCGTTAATCGGGATCGCAAAACCAATTCCCTGCGCGTCGGTAGCAACGGCGGTGTTAATTCCCACCACTTGCCCCGCCAGATTCACCAGCGGACCACCCGAATTACCAGGGTTAATTGCTGCATCAGTCTGAATCAAATCGTTGAGCGATTCCACGCCCGTACCGTCTTCCGACTGCGCCGAAATTGGTCGCCCCAAGCCCGAAACAATTCCGCTCGTAACCGTATTTTGGAATTCACCCAGCGAATTACCAATCGCCACCATCGTTTGACCAATGCGTAGCGTGCTCGATTCGCCAATTTCTGCCGGGGTTAAATCCGACACGCCATTGATTTTCAAAAACGCAATATCGTTAAGCGGATCAACGCCCACAATTTGCACGTCATCGTAAATATTGCCGTCAGTCAGCGAAACGCTCGCACTGCGCGCGCCATTTACCACGTGTTTATTAGTGATAATATAGCCGTCGTTGCTGACAATAATTCCCGTGCCCGCACCTTGGCGCAACATGCGGCCGCCAGCCGCTTCTGTAGTAATAGAAACCGTGCTTGGAGCAACTTTTTGCGCCACTTGCGCGATACTTTCTTCAGCTTCAAGCGTTACCTCGTTGCCGTCGTTGTCAGAATTGCGCACCGCCGGAATCATT
>CAMEGH010000097.1 GCA_945916045.1 uncultured Candidatus Saccharibacteria bacterium | reverse complement strand
GCCAGCGAACTTTCGATCGCGTGCGAAACTTCGCCCGTAAATTTGCCGGCAGTTTCGGCAATATTGTTGGTGTACGCCGACGAAATCACCGACCCAAGCACCGCCACGCCCAACACAGCGCCAAGTTCGCGCGTCAAATCGTTCGCCGCCGAACCCATTCCCGAACGTTCACGCGGCACCGACGCCATCAAAATATTTGTACCCGGCGTGGTGGTTGCGCTAATGCCGCTCATAATCAACACCATCACACCCAGCAAATGCCAGTAAGTCATGTCGGCCGTCCAGGTGGTCATAATCACAAATGCCACGGCCACCATCAAAAGCCCCGTTGTCATTGTGGCTCGCGCGCCAAATTTCTTCACAATGGTTGGCATAAGCGGCGAAAGAATCAGCATCGGAATCATCAGCGGCATCATCGCAAGCGACGATTCAAGCGGCGTAAAGCCAAGGATAAGTTGCGTCAGCTGGCTTATCGAAAAGAACACGCCAGCCATCGCCAAAAAGGTCAGCGTAAGCGCCACCCACGACACCGAAAAGCCGCGGCTTTTGAACAAACTCATATCAAGCAGCGGCGATTTTGCGCGCAATTCCCACAACACAAATGCGATTGTTGCAATCGCGCCGCCAATCAAACCAAGCGCCACCCACGTGTCGCCAAACCCGAGCGAAGGCGCCTCCGTAATGCCGTACACGATACCGAAAATACCGGTCGCAATCAGCACGCCGCCCAGCCAGTCAATACCGTTTTCATCTTTATCGTGCGATTCTGGCACAATAAATTGGTTGATAAGCAAGCCGATTCCCGCGATCGAGACGCTCAAATAAAACAGCGAATGCCACGTAAAATATTCCAGCAAAATACCACTCACGACGCTGCCAAGCATCATACCAACACCGGCAATCGCGCTCCATACAGCGATGGCGCGGGCGCGCTGTTTGCGCGGAAAGACGTTGTTTACGATAGAAAGCGTGGTCGGCATTACAAAGGCGCTCCCGATTCCCATCAGCGCTCGTGCGACAATAAGTTCTGCGCCAGTTTGCGCAAAAACAGCGGCGTACAGTGCGCTAACGGCAAAAATTGCCGACCCAATTTGCAACGCCAATTTGCGGCCATATCGGTCGCCAATTGCGCCCGCCAAAAACAGCAAACTTGCAAATAATAGTGCATAAATATTCACCATCCACGTCATCGTCAGCTGACTCAAGCCCAAATCTACCGACATTTGCGGCAGTGCGATACTCATACTGCTATTTGCGAGCATTACGCCCAAAAGCGCAAAACATAATGCGCCCAAAATCGCCCAGCGGCGGTTGTAAACAGCCGGCTCAATTCCGTCCAGCTCTTCTTTTGAAACTGTTGTTTCCATTATTCTCCTTGTGTTTTCCCAAATATCCATTATAGCAGATTTTTTTGCGAAACACGAGACACGAGCTTTTGCTTTTGCGGAGCCGTTCTATTGACCTTTAGTGCAATTTATGCCACGGTAGTAGTATGAAAAATCATGAAAAGCCAAAGCAAACGCTGGCGGAATGGGGCTTTAACCTCGACCGCAAGATTAACGTTACGCTGGCGCTTGGCGCTACCGCAGTGGCAATTGCGTCACCACTCATTGCACCAGGGCTTGCCGCGCCGGCAGCAATTGTTGCAGCCGGATCAATCGCAAGCATCCCGGTGAACGATCGCATCTCGAAGTTTTTCGTGAATCCTAAAAAAGAATCACCCAAAAGCCCAATTTAGCTACATTCCGGTTAGTAATCGCTGGTCGTAGAATTGGCTGCGTTTTGAGAGCTCGTCGTTAAGCGCGTCGATTGAACCATATTGCTCAAGCAAAGTTGGCTTATTTGGCGCGAATAAATTAACGCCAAGCGCCAAACGGTCGCCCTCAATCGTTGCGCCGAGCGCCGCAAGCGTGGTTGGGTACATATCAAACGCGGCAAATTGGCGTGATTGCGTACGCTCTGGCGTCGCGGCGGCGTTAATAAACGCGTTGTATGTTGTACGTTTGTACGACGGTGTCGTAATAAATTCGTCGTAATAAGCCTTTTGCATCCCCAAATGATCACCC
The DNA here is from genome assembly GCA_945916045.1 of uncultured Candidatus Saccharibacteria bacterium. Classification (GTDB taxonomy): domain Bacteria; phylum Patescibacteriota; class Saccharimonadia; order Saccharimonadales; family Saccharimonadaceae; genus CAMEGH01. The sequence continues at coordinate 1,053 of CAMEGH010000097.1, read as the reverse complement.
ACAACAATAATTGTCGTATCATCGGCAAACGGTTGCGCCTGCACCCACTCGATAAATTCCGCCGCTTGCGCCGAACCACACGCAAATACATTGTCGTACTGGCGCTCGTACGGCGTTGGGCAGCTTGGGTCTAGGTGGCCATCCGGGAAGTGCGTATCAACCGTTAAAAGTGATAAATTAAACGGCGCGTCTTGCTCTGCCAAACGCAGCGCTTCTTCTTGCGCGTACGCAAACATTTTTTTATCTTCGTAGCCCCACCACACTTGGTAATTTTCGGGAATTTTGCCGACTTCTTTTGCGTAATGATAGTCTAAAATATGATATCCGCCGTGCTGCTCGAGCAATTTGTCGCGGCCACCAAATTCCTTTTCCGAACCCATTACAAATGACTGATTATACCCTTCACTTTCAAGCACCTCACCAAGGCCATAAGCGCCCGGGAAAAACCGATTCAAATCGCCGTAATCGTTATTGCCCATGCCCGTAAAATTCGGCTTAATTGGCACGCCAAGCGTGTGCGCCGTCAACGAAGCGGCCGTCCACGTAGTGCCAATTACCGGCTGTGCGCCACCCAACAAGCCTTCCCGGCTGTGCGAAAACGAAATATTGTTTTCATCGCGCGCAATCGCTTCGAGTTCCGGCATCAGCGAGCGATCTTTTTGCCCGCCCGCCTGCCTCGAGGCAATCGTATTTTCCACCGATTCAAGGTAAATCATCACCAAATTGCGTTTTTTGTCTGGAAATTCGATCGCCACTTCGCGCGGGTCCACATACTGTTCTTCAAAAATTTGCCCCGATTCGCTGATGCTGCGCAAATACGCCGGCACCTGAAAACTCACCATCGTAAACCACGTGGTCGCGCCCAGCACAACCAGCGTATACACAAATTTTACCCACCACGGAATGCGCGACGGATTAAATTTGACCGTTTTGTTTTTGCCAAACATCGAAAGGTTGAGGTCGAGCGAAATTTTATTGCGGTAAAAATCTACCACCGGGAAAAGGAAGATCAAAAATACAATCGTAAACAGCAGAAGGTTGTCGTACACCATG
>CAMEGH010000096.1 GCA_945916045.1 uncultured Candidatus Saccharibacteria bacterium | reverse complement strand
TCGCAAATACAATTGGCACCAAATATTCGGTATCAAGTGGTGATTTTTTGGCAGAAATTGCCGCGTAGGCGCGCTCGATCGCAAACCCGCCGAGTGTCATAAAGATTGCCGCTTGCGGAACTTTCAAATCGCCCATCGAAACGAGCCCGTAGCCGATATTCCAGTGGTACATCGCCCAACCAAGTTCGGCAATCAGCAAGCCAAATACTAAACTCAAGAAAGAAAGTTGTTCTTCTTCGTGGACCGCCAACGCATGCCGCGCAGCGCCGTAGCCCACCGCAAATAGCAGCAATACTACCACCGCTAGCGGCATCGTATACGACAACGCCATAATTGCCCACGCGCCAATAAATAGCCCCAAAAGCGCCTGCAACAGCATAGCCTTTTTGCTTGAAAGTGGCTTGATATAAATCAGCCACAGCGCGTAAAAGGCCGCAAATCCAAGCTGCAGCCACAGTGCCATGCCCGGCTGCGCAGAACTGGCCACGTACATCAGCGCCACCGCACCCAAGCCGACAGAAATATCTACCAAATTTGCCAAAATATTTGCACGCCAATAGCGTACGCGCACCGCAAGCACGCGCCACTTACTCAAAAGTACTAGCAAAAACGCCAGCGCCACCTGCCCGCTTACGTAAATAAGCGCAAAAAGCACCGCCACAAGGGCAATATTGAGCAACACATACAGCAGTTCGCTCATAATATTTTTATGTTGAGAGGCTCGCAAAAACTCCATAAACTTCCCCTATTATACCACACCCTTTCCGCGCATTTGCTACTTAATTTGCGCCAACAATTACCACAAAATCTGTTTCGGCACTTACCAAAATTGGCGGCGCTTCGGTCAAAACGGGCGTGCCGTATACTTCTTGCAACGCTTGCTTGGTTGCGGCATTGCCTTCACCAATTTGGTACACAGTGGTCGCGGCCGTTGTTTGCGGTGCGTTATCGATCATACTAATCACAAATCCGCGTTCTTCCAGTTTATCTGCCTCTTCTTGCGCAGCACCCATCACGCCCGACGCATTAAATACATCGATTTGCGCAGCTTCGCGGGCCACCGGGTTGTTTGTCATTTTTTGGGCGATATAGCGTGCAATCGATGAGTACGCATACAAGCCGTCAACCGGGCGCACAACACTTTGGCCAAGGTAGTCGCCTGTTGTGACGACGCCTTCGCCCTCTTCATCGATTACTAGCGGAATTGACTGCAAATTCTCACCCGAAATTTCTTGCCCAAGCGACGCCAACGTGCGCACTTCGCGCATTTCAAAATTGGTGCGCAAATTGCTGCCAAGTGCGTCAATTAGCCCTGTGACTCGGCCAAAATTCATTAACGTTCCGGCGCTCACCGCTTTTTCCTGAATGGCACGAATAATTTTTTGCTGATTTTGTTCGCGGTCAAAATTACCACCAGAAAGCCCGTAGCCGCCCTGCGCATTACGAGCACGCGCCAACGCCAACGCGTGTGCCCCGTCTAATTGCACCACTTCGCCCTGCTCGTAACGCACCATATTACACTGGTGATTACACTGCCAATCAAAGTTCGGGTCGTAAATACCGCGCGGGTCATCGGTCTCAATCGTTACGGTTACGCCATCCAGTGCGTCGACCGCGTCAACCACCACTTGGTTATTCAAATGCACATAATATTGCACATCCAACCCAAGTACTTCGCCAACTTTCGCTTGCATCGCTTCGGCGCCAGCGGTTTCGTTTGCGCCGTCGTCGCTCGCACACATATATGCCGCGTTGATTTTGCCTTCGTAGCCAGCCGAACACGCCGTGTCATAGCGCACCCACAAATCGCGAGGAATACTAATCATAAACGCGTTTTTTTCTTTTTGATTAAGACTAATCAGCATAATCGAATCGGTCAAATTCCCGCCCGGGTGTTCGCCGCCATCGCTATCTTCTGACGTACCAAATACCACAATATTTGAGCGGCCATTCGCGTCTTCTTTGAGCGGAGCGCGCTGCGCAAATCCAAGCAAATTCCCCTGGAACATTTTGCTACCGGCCAACAAAGCGCGTGCGCCAATAAAACCGCCAATCAACACAACAATAAGCAACAATGCCAAAAGTACACGTTTAATGCGCTTTTTGCGGCGGGCTTTTTGCTCGGGCGATTTGCGTGGGCGGCGTTTTTTACCGCCGTCATCGTGGTGGTCATCAATTCCCCTCAGCGATTCGTCAATTTCCCCACGGCTAATCCCTACGCGGCGCGGTGCGTGCTCTACTTGCGTGGCCGCAGCACCGCTATGCAACTCACGTGCGACGGGTTTTGGCGCTACTTTATGCGCCGTCGCAGGCTTTTTACTTGGGCGGTGAAATCCATCAACTCCACCGGCGCGGCGGCGCGGCGAAAATCCATCGATCGAGGCAGGTTGTCGTTTCATATCTCTCCCCATAATACAGAACAACGCTCGTTTATAAAAGCTGATAATGCTGTGCTTTTTGCACTACTTCTGGGCGCAAATAGTGTATAGTAGGTAAAGATGAATCCAACTTTTTTGCAACGACACCCTGGTATAAAAGACGGCCTCGGCATTCTTGTTTTTGTGGCCAGCGTGGCAGTTGGTACACTCTTTATTAATTCGTTTATTTTCCGGACGTTTTCGGTGGTTGGACCAAGCATGGAAACAACCATGTACACTGGTGATCGCTTGATTGTAAACCGCACCGCCGTCACGCTCACCACTTTGCAGAACAAAGAATACGTACCAGAACGCGGCCAAGTAATTGTGTTTAAAAACCCAAGCTATACCATTGGTAGCGACGATGAATTTATTGTAAAACGTGTGATTGCCTTCCCGGGCGAGCGCGTTGTACTGCAAGACGGCAGCTACACTGTCTATAACGACGAACATCCCGACGGCTTTAACCCAGACGACGACAATGGCGGCGAACCGGGCCACCCGACCACCGGCGAAGTTGACACCATTGTGCCAGATAAATCACTGTTTGTGTCGGGCGACCACCGCGAAGGTAGTTATTCATTCGATTCGCGCAACGGCCTCGGCAATGTTCCCTTTCATGATGTGGTTGGGCCAGTGAAATTGCGCATTTGGCCACTGGAAGATATTCGAACGTTTTAAGTCCTCATTTACTCCGGGTTTCTTTTTGCA
>CAMEGH010000095.1 GCA_945916045.1 uncultured Candidatus Saccharibacteria bacterium | reverse complement strand
GAAACCGAAGGATTCGCACAGGCCGAAAAGCAGATCCTTATCACCGCAGACACCGGCGCAACCTCGTTCAAGATTGAACAATACTAATTCTACTTTTATCTGATTTTGCCACGGTGCAACAGTGGTGCTATACTAAAATATGAACGATATATCATTAGTAACACGGTAACGACCGAAGGAATACTCCATGGCAAATGTACTGCAAAAATTAGGTAATCTGGCGTTCGAAAAACGCTGGTGGATCGTTGGCGGATGGGCGGCGATTTTAGCGATTTTGGGCTTTTTTGCCGCGCAAAATTACCAAGCGCCAAGCGACGCAATTAGCATTCCCGGCACCGAGGCGCAAATTGCGCTCGACCGTTTTGGCGAACTTTTCCCTGATGCAGGGCAGGGGACGGGGCGCGTAGTGTTTGAAGCGAAAGACGGCAGCGATATTGCCGAAAATAAAGCATCGATTGAAGCAATTTTGGCCGATGTCGCCGAGGTTGAAGGCGTCAGCCAAGTTGTCGACCCGTTCCAGCTAGACGGCATGATTTCAGATGACGGCAAAATCGCGTACGCAACCGTGAGCCTCACAAACGGCATCGATTCAATCAGCGAAGCAACCACCAGTGGCGTCGAAAAAGCCGTCACTGATGGGCGTAGCGACAGCTTGGCTATCGAAATGGGCGGCGATGTGATTAGCCATATTCCGGGCGAAATTTTGGGAATTGGCGAAGTTGTAGGCGTGGCAGTTGCGCTAATTGTGCTGGTTATTACACTTGGTTCGCTTGTGGCGGCGGGCTTGCCGATTATTATTGCGCTTGTGACGGTGGCGGGCGGCGCGGCGGGCTTGTTCGGCTTGAGCCAAGTGGTGGACATTACGTCGACCACACCGGTGCTGGCGATTATGCTAGGGCTGGCCGTTGGGATCGATTATTCGCTCTTTATTGTGAATAAATACCGCAACAATTTGTTGCACGGCTACAGTTTTAAAGATGCCGCCGCCAACGCCGTTGCGACCGCCGGCAGCGCCGTGGTATTCGCCGCACTTACCGTGGTAATTGCGCTGGCTGCGCTTTCTGTCGTGGGCATTCCATTCATGACCAGCATGGGGCTTGCCGCAGCCGCAACAGTGGCGCTTGCGGCTGCCGTGGCAGTAACACTTTTGCCAGCATTCTTTGGCATTGTTGGTGCGCGCGTATTTAAGGGAAAAACCAAGGTGCAAATCGCCAAAGCCCAAAAGAAAGGCCCGAACGACGACCACAAAGTGGATCGCAGTACTATGTGGTACAAAATTGCCACCGGCATCGCCAAACGGCCGCTTACGACACTTGTAGCAGCTGTAATTGTAGCTGGTGCGATTGCGTTGCCGATGCGCTCGCTAGAACTTGGCCTACCAAGCGACGAATACGCTGCCGCCGACACCACCGAGCACAAAGCGTACGATGCACTCAAACGCGGATTTGGCGAAGGATTCAACGCGCCGCTCATTATCGTGGCAGAAAACGTGTCACCAGTAACCGATAGCGACAAATCTGCCATGAAAAAGCAAGCCGAAGCCGCGCTTGAAAAAGAAATCGCCAAAGAAGAGAAAAAGCAAACCGACGCCTTCCAAAAACAGCTTGCCGCCGCTTCGTCGCCAAGCGAGATGCTGGCGCTGCAAACTGCCGCCGCCGAAATGCAAAAAGAGGGCGAAAAGCAGAAAAAAGCTGCCCGCGCCGAAATGGAAGCGCAGCTTGAGACCTTCCAAGATTTATATCACTTGAACGACATCGCTCAAAATATCAACGAACGTGATGATGTAGAAAGCGCAACGCCACTGCTCGTGACCGAAGACACCACCAAGGGAATTTTGCAGGTAATTCCAAAGGGCGGCCCGTCAGACGACGCCACAAAAGACCTCATTGCGGCGCTTCGTAGCGACAACACCGTGCGCAGCGTAGCAGGGGAGGGCGACACCACGTTTGCAGTAACCGGCTCCACCGCCCTGCAGCTCGATATTGATGAGAAATTAGCAAACGCACTGCCACAATATTTGACGGTAGTTGTTGGGCTTTCGTTCGTACTTTTGATGGTGGTATTTCGCTCGATTTTGGTGCCGATTAAAGCCACGCTCGGGTTTTTGCTCTCTGTTGCCGCAATGTTTGGCGCGCTTGTGATGATCTTCCAATGGGGCTGGCTCGGCATCGCTGAAGCGCCCGGCCCGATCGTTAGCTTCATCCCAATTATCGCGATCGGCGTACTATTTGGCCTGGCAATGGACTATGAATTCTTCCTCGTATCAAGCATGCACGAAGAATACGAGCGCTCGCACGACGCCAAAAAGGCCGTTATCAACGGATTTGCGGTCGGCAGCCGCGTAGTCGTGGCCGCAGCGGTGATTATGGTGGCCGTATTTGCCGGATTTGTCACCAATCACGATGCCACGATTCAAGCCATCGGCTTTGGCTTGGCTGTTGGTGTGTTTGTAGATGCGTTTATCGTGCGATTGATTATTGTGCCAGCGGTAATGCGCCTACTTGGCGACGCTGCGTGGTGGCTACCAAAGTGGCTTAAAAAGTTTTTGCCAAAGATTTCGATCGAGGGGTAGGGGAGTGACTGCAGAAAACCGCTTGCGAGGGCAGGCGGTTTTTGTTTTACCCCCTACTCTTGAAATTTAAGTTTAAACGAGAGTGGCCGTTTGACGGTTGCGGCGCACGTACTTTATTTGCAAAAAATATGCGAAGATAGGATTTGCCACTTGCAGCCGCAAAAAATGAATATTCACCCGCTCGGCACACAATGTCGCACAAAAAGAGAGCTTCTACATTTTGCGACGTTACGTGTTTGCGCAAAAGATGAATATGCATATCTTGGTGTATTTAGGTGAATTTGAGCATTCTATGCAAGGTACCGTTTTCACCTCTGTTACGGTGCAAAACACCGCAAAAAGCGCTATAAAATGCGCAAATTATGTCAATATATTGGCATTTAGCTATTGTAGGGAGTTGTAGCCAAGTAGCGGGGAGTATAGACCTAAAAAGAGTGAAAGACAACGAATGTATATCACAAAGCGTATAAAATAGAGGTATGTGTACTCATGATTTAGATAATGACTTAACGTCGCACAATGTAGATTTTACGTCGCATACATAGCAATCCACCTTATG
>CAMEGH010000094.1 GCA_945916045.1 uncultured Candidatus Saccharibacteria bacterium | reverse complement strand
AAAGCAACGCGGCATTTATCATCACACCACTATCCACCGAGCTCAGAAACGATATTGAAACCGCTGTAAAAGTAGAGAAGTATATCCGTAACCAAGCTGGCATCAAAAATGATCCTGAGCGAGAGAAGATAATAGCTGCTCGACGCACCGAGATGGAAGGACTGAAAGAAAAGATCTCCGAAGATTTTGCCGATATTATTCGTTCAGCGACTATCGTGATCAACGGTACTGAGGTAGATATACCCGCGCGAGAAAGCGTAGCAACTCGTCGTGATCTTATTCTCGAAGAATTGGTTAAATCCGTATATACAAAGATCGAGTACATCAAGGCACCGTGCAGTCGCAGTAACATTAAGCGCCTACTAACGCTTCCGAAAATGGAGCTCGAAGTCGCAACTGCCAATACCAAGGCCGAAGACGCCATCAACGAATACATCATCGAGCAAGCCCGTAATCACGTGCCTGTCACACTCGAGAGCATCGTGCGCGATTTCAAATCAGCACCATTTGGCTTCACCGACGAAGATGTCGCCTATATCGTAGCGTACCTTATGAAAACCGAGCTAATCAGCTTAATCTACAATGGCACGACACTCGCACCAACTGCAGATACCGCAGATATCTTGCTCAAATCTGCCAATGACGGCAAAATCACCATCAAAGTCCGTGAACGCATCGATAACCAACTGCTCGATACTGTCCGTAGCGTAGCGCGCGATCTGTTCGACACCACCGCACTCGGTGATACCGAGGACGCTATGGCAGATAGTCTACGCCACGAAATTGAAACCAAGCTCGAAGCTACAACTGCTTATCTGCAGAAATACAACTACGCTAGCTATCCGGGCAAGTCTAGCGTCGAGAGCGTCAATACACTTCTTCGTGAGCTCAAACAAATCCGCGACACCAAAGACCTGTTCGATGTGCTTGACGCCAAGCAGAACGAGCTGCGCACGGCGTTCGACGCCTACAAGCCAGTTGTCAGCTTCTTTGAACACCAAGTAGCTATCTTTGACCGAGCCATAGCAGCTGTCAAAGACTACGATTTCGTTAGCTCGTCTATCACTGTTAATTCACCAGAAGTCACCCAGATTCGCGACATCTTAGCGCAGGACAGCCCGTATAGTGACATCCCGAAGCTTTCGCCACTGACATCTGCCGTGGAGCAGGCTGTCAAAACTGGCCGCGACGAGCTCCAAAAGCGTGCCGACGAAGCCCGCAAGCTCGAAGACGAGCGCCGCAAAGCCGAAGAAGAGGCGAGGAGGGCCGAAGCCGCAGGCCAGCAGCCAGCCGAACTACCAAAAGTCGCCAAACCTGTCCGTTCGGGCGATCTCATCAACCGCACTTACTCGCTGAAGAGTGAGGCTGATGTCGACGCCATGCTCGGCGAACTTCGCCAGCGACTACTACAAGAACTCGCCGACAATGGCGAAGTAAGGGTTATCTAGCATGAGCTCGATGGACAAAAAACTCCTTAAAGATTTCGCCATGAAGTCGCGCGAGACGCTCACCGCGCTTGTTACTGCCAAGCTACACGCCATGCATGTCACCGAGGATATCGCATGGGTGCAAAAAGGCGAGGTCTACCAGGCCATCATTGATGGCCGTAATATCACACTGTATCCAAGCGACAAAGTCCGCTACGATAACCTTCGCGCCGCAGTCAAAACCGAAGGTATCAAGAAGATCACCGAAAAAGCCGCCTACACCTGGTTTAACCGCATTGTTGCCATCCGCTACATGGAGCTAAACGAGATGTTACCACAGGGCAAACATAACGAATGGCTCGGTATTCGCGTATTGTCAGACGGCAATAATGAGCCCGACCCAGAAATCCTCAAGATCAGTAACCTGCGAAGAGCAGATCTCGACCTCCCGCTAAACGCCGATGATATCATCAAACTCCCACGCGACGACCAAAAGTTCCGCGAAGTGCTATTTGCTGTCGTCAAAAAGCTCGGGGTAGTCATGCCAGATGTATTCAATGGCGACACGACCAGCATCAACTTCCTGCTTCCAGACAACTTGCTCGGCAGTGGCGGTTTTGTCAACGAAATCCTCAAACTGCCGGTAGAGTGCTTCGATAGGGTAGAAGTCATCGGCTGGCTGTACCAGTATTACAACCAAGCCGAAAAAGACATCGCCATGAAAAAGAAATCGGCGATTGAAAAAGACGAGATTCCCTACGTGACCCAGATCTTCACCCCAGACTGGATCGTTAAATACATGGTCGAAAACTCCCTTGGTCGCTACTGGCTGGAGCACGGCGGCGACAAAAGCCTCGCCGACAACTGGAAGTACCTGATCAAAAGCGACCAGCAAACGACGACGACAAAGGCTATGCCGAACATCGAAGACGTTACCTTTATCGACCCGTGTATGGGCAGCGGGCACATCCTCGTCTATGCTTTTGAAGTGTTTTATCAAATATACCGCTCGCTCGGTTACGCCCCAGAGCAAATTCCCGAAAAGATTCTAGCGCACAACATCTACGGCCTCGATATCGACGACCGCGCCAAGCAGCTATCTATCCTCTCGGCTATGCTCGTAGCCAGAGAACACGACAAAGATATATGGAGCAAAGACATTCAGCTGAATATTACTAGCGTAGCCGAGAGTAACGACATTCGTCACCTCGACGGATTGTTGACGGGCGTCGAGAGCGATATGGCGCAGTATCTGACTGAGACATTTTACGATGCCAAAGAGTTTGGCAGTATTCTGCGAGTTAAGTCGGACAACTATGGTAAATTACAAAGCTATGTAGACAACCTCAACCCTCTTGAGCAAAAACTCTATTCCGCCAAGACAAAACAGCTAATCCACCAAGCAGATATCCTAAGTAAAAAGTACACAATTGCGGTAACAAATCCGCCGTATATGAACAAGTACGACGCCAAATTAAAAGCCTACATTGGCGCAAATGATCCCGAGACCAAGTCGGATATGTACTCCGTATTTATGGAAGTCCTCAGCGACCATCTCGTTGACGGCGGACGTATGGCAATGGTTACGCCAGATAGCTGGATGTTCCTGACAGGGCAAACTAAGTTACGCGAGCGTCTCGAACAGGAGGCGCACATCTCATCAATGATTCACCTCGGCAACGGTGCATTCCCGGATGTCGTCGTGTCGACAACCGCATTCACGCTCGTAAAGGG
>CAMEGH010000093.1 GCA_945916045.1 uncultured Candidatus Saccharibacteria bacterium | reverse complement strand
TGGGTAACAAATTTTTGGCAAATATCCGCCAGTGCAACGCAATTGTTCATGTGGTGCGTGCGTTTGAAAACGACGACATTTTGCGCCACGATGAAGCGCCGGTCAATCCGCAGGCCGACATCGATATTATTAACACCGAACTTATTTTGGCAGATATTCAAACGATCGAAGCGCGCCTGCCAAAGCTGCAAAAAGAAGCCAAGGCCAAGCCAGCCGTGCGCGAACAAGCTGCGTATTTAGAAACGCTGCTGGCCGAGCTACAGGCTGGCACACCTCTTTCGGCGCTCGATTCACTCGATGTTGAAGCAATTGGCGACCTTCATTTGCTGACCGCGAAGCCAGTCATTTACGCCTTCAATGTAGATGAAGCCGGCCTGACCGACACTGCCGCGCAGCAAGCACTCAGCGCACTCGTAGCGCCTGCGCAATCTGTTTTTTTGAGCGCAAAATTAGAAGAAGAATTGCGCGGCCTTCCGCCAGAAGATGCCCACGAATTGCTCGAAAGTTACGGGGTAAAAGAAACGGGGTTGATGCAATTGATTCACGCCGCCTACGACACGCTTGGCCTGCAAAGCTACCTTACTGCCGGGCCAAAAGAAGTGCGCGCCTGGACAATCAACAAAGGCGCAACCGCCCCGCAAGCTGCTGGCGCTATTCATACTGATTTTGAGCGAGGCTTTATTGCCGCGCAAATCGTTAGCTACGACGACCTGATCGAAGCGGGCTCCGAACAAGCCGCCAAGCAAGCCGGTAAAGTACGAACCGAAGGAAAAGATTACATTATGCAGCCAGGAGATGTGGTAGAGTTCCGGTTTAATGTCTAAATTATTCCACAGCATATCCTATCTTGAAAACCTTCAGCCGCACCTTCGCACCAGCGACGAAACGCTTGCGCTGCGTGATTTTTCTGGCTCGATTTCGTTCGACACCAGCCAGCGCTACTGCATCGGCTGGCACGATTTAGCCACTAAAGAAACGTATCCCTGCCCCGAACAAGCCACCACCGACAGCAAATACGACACCTGTCCTGCCTGCCAGCGCCGCACCGGGTTCAACCCAGCGTTTTACCACGCCACGAGCGTATCGCCCCAGCAAGAAGCGCGCAACAACGAGCCGCACATTCTCTACCTCGCCTACATGGGCGACGGCTACCTGAAGGTTGGCATCAGCTGGGCAGAACGCGGTATTCGCCGCCTGCTCGACCAAGGCGCGCGCTCGGCGCTGATTCTTGATACGTTTCCGACGGCACTTATTGCCCGCCAATACGAAGCCTCAATCGCCGCCCTGCCACACCTGCACGAAACCACGCCAACGCGCACAAAGCTGCAATTACTCACGCATACCTATAACGAGGCGGCGGCAGAAAAAGCGCTCCTCGCCACCAAGCACACCATCGAAACAACGCTCAAAACTACCTTCAGCGGTGGCGACCCGCTCCATCTTAGCGAACACTATTATGATACAGCGCCACCAACCTCGTTCACAACACTTACAACGCCAGTGATTTCTGGCACAGCGCTGGCGTGTATTGGTGATATTTTATGTGTGCAGCATGGCGAGCGCACTGTGGCGTTAGCATTGAAGCGTTACACCGGATATCCAGTGACAATTACAGAAAAGATCGAACCGCTTGATTTACCGGCTGAACAAGTGTCGTTATTTGGCTAACTACTTGCGCAGGTGTAATTTGTAGAATCGCTCCAAATTACCCTTCGCACCCGCCACATCGCTATCGCGCTTATCTAAAATCACAAAATAGGTTTGCGCCCACAATTCAAAATCAGCCAGTATTTCGCGGCGTACTTTATTATTTTTAATCACGCCTTTGTTCACTTGGTGCTTGCCCGCTTCAAACTGCGGCTTGACCATCGCAACCAGTTCCGTTGCTGGTTGCATTAAATTTTTCGCCACGTGCGGCAAAATCTCGCGTAGTGAAATAAACGAAACGTCGCCCACAATAATATCAATCGGTTCATCCGTATAAAAGTCACGAATGTCAGTTTTTTCGTACAGCTCAATTTTATCGTTGCCGTGCAAACTTGGGTGAAGTTGATCCGTCCCCACATCCACCGCGAACACTTTTTTTGCGCCATGCTGCAGCGCATAATCGGTAAACCCGCCCGTGCTACTGCCGATATCCAGCACCGTTGCATCGGCAAACGAAACACCCAGTTGCTGCGCCACACTGGCAAGCTTCAGCCCTGCTCGGCTAACGTAACGTTCATCCAGCGTGACGGTAATCGTGTCGCGCTCGCCCACCATTTGGCCGGCTTTCTTGGCGGCTTTGCCGTTCACCAATACTTTGCCCAGGCGCACAAAATTTTCTGCCTGCGAACGGCTGCTCGCCATTTGGCGCTGGGTCAATTCTTTGTCTAATCGTTGTTTCATTATGGATACATCTGCGCTTCAAGTTCACGCGTTATTTGTGCAATTATATCATAACTTGCGCCTTTTGTCATAATTGCAATCGCGTACACGCCTTGCGGATGATGCACGATAGCCGTGTCGTGCACGTAATCCCACAAAAATCCTACCTTATTCGCTGCCCAACCAGCCGTGCCCGTAGGAATACCTTTACGCCAAATTTGGCGACTCATCGTGTTGAGCAGTTTTTCGCGCTCGTTGCCACTGGCCAAACTGCCGTTATTAATGCCAATCACCGTTCGCACCAAATCGTCCGCGCTAGTGCGAATCGCGCCGTCCGCCACAAACGTGGTGGCGTGGCTTATACCCTGCGCGTAAATAAATTCGTTAATATTCGCCCGGCCAAATTGCCGAATCCATTCTTCGGCGCACTGGTTGGTCGATACGGCAATCATTTGTTCAAAACAATTTTCAACGTTCGTATCCAAAATTGATGATTGCCAATTTGTCTTGCCGTCGTTCATTTCTTTGAACAATCGCAGCGCCACATACAATTTATACGTACTGGCGCTCGGCGTTGATTCTCCGCCGCGATACGCCGCCTGCCAGCCGTTGCCGCCCAGCTGTTGCAAGCTTATGCGCACATCGTAGCGCTTACCAATATCGTTCATTTTTGCCTGCAATCCCGCCTGCGAATGCGAGTAATGATATGTCGCATTTACCCGCGGCGCTAACGGTTCCATTACGGCGGTGACGTATTTGTACTGCCCGGGCTCTAGCAGCGCTGAACTCATTTTTTGTTCAAAATCGCCCCTGTTAATTTGTTCG
>CAMEGH010000092.1 GCA_945916045.1 uncultured Candidatus Saccharibacteria bacterium | reverse complement strand
ATCATGGCAACAGGGGGCGTAGTAGTGTTGGCGAAGAATGGAGGGAACGCTGAGTATGTGCGTGCTGGTGAGAATGCTTTGTATTACAAAGAAGGCGATATAAATGATGCGACTACTAAAATCGAAAAATTAATAGGCGACACACAAAGGTTTCGTGGTCTAGCAAAGAGTGGACGAGAGACGGTGCTAGGACGCGACTGGGCGAAGCTCAAGCAGAAGGTTGTTGCACTGTATGCGTAGAGTTATCGATTTTTTGAAGCATAATAAATATGCCGTCGCATGGAGTGTTTTGATCCTGTCGGTAATCTTATCGGTGTTTGTGCGTGTTCCGTTTGCGTTTTACGACGAACATGTGCACTATATACGCGCCGTCGGTGTAGGTAATGGTCAGATGCTTAGTTACTCGAAAGATGGTGATATGACAAAGTTGGGTCACGATATCAATGATATGGACCAGGCCTATATTCAAGCATATATGCAAGACTCGACGAGTAAAGAAGCTGTTAATATGGATCTGTTCTGGCTACTTGACGATATAGGTAGTGAGAGTAGTTCATCAGCGAACGGTGTATATAGCGTTAATACGAGTGCGGCGCCGTACACGCCTATACCTTATCTTTCGTATGGTATAGCTTCCGCAGGGGGCCAGCTGGTTGGCGTAAGTATAGAGACTAAGTTTATACTGATGCGCATAGTTGGCGCAATTGCTTCGCTTTTGATTGTTTTTGCCGCCTTTTGTCTGGCGCCAAGAAGATACAAATGGACAGTGTTAGCGGTAGCGCTTGTTCCGATGAGCATCGCCTCTTTTGCTGGTATTTCTACGGATGGCTTTACGATTGCGTCGGTGCTCCTCTTTATAGCGGCACTTTTGCGGAACGTTGAAAAGATTCAGACACAAAAGCTGACAGGTAAGGACATTGTAGTCTTAGGGGGTGCATCAGGAGCGCTTGTAGCCGCAAAGATGCCTGCTTTTTTGCTTATCGCTCTTATATTGGCGGTGATAATATTGTTTTGGAAGAAGATTAAACAACGTCACAGGGTGTATCTTTTTTCGATCATAGGTATTACGGCGGTACTCACGCTTGCTTGGGCGTGGTACGCAAAAGATATTAACACGGGCGCATTTTGGGGCAGGGAGGTTGATACAGTTCAGCAGCTAGAGTATATTGCATCGGCTCCAGTAACGTATGCAAAGAATTTGGTATATAGTGTCATAAGTTACAATTACAACAATGTCACATACCTGCTTTATGCGAACAGCGAGTTCTATACAAACCTACCCTTTATCGTTGACGTGGTAATTTTAATAGGTCTGATGTTGAGTCCGTTTGTTTCTACAAAACAGAGGAGTCCTACAAAAGAGCAAAGGAAGTTATACTGGGCGCAAGTGGGACTGTTTGTTGTGGCCGTGTGCGCAATTTTTACGCTGCTGTATTTACAGTTTACTCCTATTGGTACACCAAATAGAATCGAAGGAGTGCAGCCTCGCTACTTCTTACCGTTCTTACTGTTATTAGTTACAGTTCCACATACATTTCGGCTTTCAAGAGGATGGCGAATATTTACCTATATGGCACCGTTTATTGGAATTGCGGTGTATCTAGGTTTCATTGTGGCGCAATTTTTGTAGGAGTGGGATGAAGAAGATACTTTCTTATTTAGCGTTTGGCGGCATGACCGCTGGAATAGAATTTTCTGTTTTTTTGGTGCTTCATCTTTCGCTTCATATCTACGTGGCATCAACGATAAGCTTCCTAGCTGGGTTGTCTGCTAGTTTTATCTTCAATAAATTTATTGTTTTTAGGGGTTCAAAAGCAATTACCAAGCAAGAGGTTGTCCAGTTTGCAATATTGGGGGTTGTAAATTCTCAACTGTCTTCTCTGCTCACCACTATAGGTGCTTTTATTTTTCCTGGGTTTGCCGCAAAAATGGTGAGTATGTTGGCTATCGTTGTATGGAATTATATTATTATGAATAAGATTATTTTTAAAGACACTCAAGCGTAAACCACTTTTACGCTTCGCTAAACTCGCATCTCGATGATACAATAAGTATATACTTGGTATTATTATGAAGAAGATAGCGAAAAAAATTGCTCGAAAGGGGTTGTCTGGCGCCAAGCGAGTTGCCGGAAAAAGTGAGTATTTAAAAGGTCTCGCACAGGAGATGATTGCGCCTTATGCGACTGCTGGCCGAATGGGAGTAGATTATGAATACAACCAGTGGGTGCGCAATAACCTACCCGACTACACGCAGCTGTACAAGCTAAAAAAAGAGCAAAAAACGTTTACCTACCGGCCGCTTATTAGTATTATTATCCCAACATATAACACTGATCATCAGTTTTTGCGCGAATGTATCGATTCGGTGCTGGGGCAAGTGTATGAAAATTGGGAGCTTTGTATTGTTGATGACGCGTCGCCAGATGAAGCGGTGCGACATATCATTAAGGAATATGCCGGGCAAGATGAACGAATAAAAACCAAGTTTCTTAAAAAGAACCAACATATTTCTGGTGCCACAAACGAGGCCGCAAAGATGGCAACGGGCGAGTTTATAGCGCTGTTTGATCATGATGATATTCTATGGCCGAACGCACTATTTGAGGTAGTGAAGGCGCTTAATGGCGACAAGACGATCGACTTTATATATACAGACGAAGACAAGATAACAGAGGATCGCCACACTCACCTGTCGCCGTTTTTCAAGCCAGATTGGAATCCGGATTTTCTTCATAGTGTGAACTATATTACGCACTTTTCGGTTGTTCGAGCGACTATTTTTGAAAAAATTGGCGGTGAACGCGGTGACTATAATGGCGCGCAGGATTGGGATTTGTTTTTGCGAGTGGCGCGCGAAACGAACAAGATTCATCATATTCCGAAAGTGGTATATAGCTGGCGTGTGCATGATGCGTCGACTGCCAAAACAACCGAATCAAAGCCGTATGTTATTGCTGCACAGCAAAAAGCCGTACAAGACGATCTTCAGCAAAAAGGCTACGGCGATGCGACGGTAAAACAAGATGAAAAGCATCCTGGTTATTGGCGGGTGAATTATCCACTAAAAGGATCACCGCTTGTTTCGATTATTATCCCAACAAAAGACCAATACCAAACAGTCAAGAAGTGTGTTAATTCTATCTTAAAAAAATCAACCTACAAGCAATTTGAAATTATCCTGGTGGATACCGGCAGTGCCGATAGC
>CAMEGH010000091.1 GCA_945916045.1 uncultured Candidatus Saccharibacteria bacterium | reverse complement strand
AGCTCTTCGGCGGCGCTAGGCGTGGCTGGGTCGCGGTCGTACCCGCCATCCACCTTGGTGGCTTTGACAATCAAATCGCAGTCGAGCTCCAGCGCCAAGCTTACCGCCGCCGTGTCGGTGGTTAAATACGGGCGCGCCGTGCCACCAGCTGCAATCACCACGCGGTTTTTTTCAAGGTGCGAAAGTGCACGCCGGTGCGTAAATTGGTCAAGCACTTGGTCGGCTTTTACGTTGCTGAGCGCCCGCGCCTGCACGCCGTTGGCCATAAATACATCCGCCAGCGCAATCGCGTTCATCATGGTGGCAAGCATGCCGATATTGTCGGCGTTGACGCGCTGAATGCCACCCTTGGCAAGCTGCGCACCGCGCGCATAATTACCGCCGCCAATCATTACCACCACTTGCGCGCCGGTGTCCATCACTTTTTGTATTTCGCCAGCAATCCACGCTGCGCGTTCGGCGTCAAAGCCGCTGTCAAATTTTCCTTGCAATTGTTCGCCCGAAAGCTTAATCAGAACTCGTGTATACATATACCTTAATTGTACCATGCGCACATTTTTGGCACGGATTTTGCGCCCAAAACGCCCGCAAAAACTGTTATAATAAAGGAAGTATGTCGTACAAATTATTTAGTACGGTCTCGGGAAGCGGGCCGACCATCGTGTTTTTGCATGGATTTTTGAATTCGAGCCATTATTACAGCCGCATCCGCAAACGTATCGAAAAAAACCACACCGTCGTAGCGCTCGACCTTTTAGGTCACGGCAAATCGCCCAAGCCAAACGACATCGAATACACCTTTCAGGACCACATCGACGCGATTCATTACACGCTGAAAACGCTCGGCATTAAACCGCCATTTGTGCTAGCTGGTCATTCGATGGGCGCGCTTCTTTCACTACGATACGCGCGCGAATATGAAACCGAAATTTCACGCCTAATGCTTTTTAATCCGCCAATGTTTGCCAATTCAGAAGAAGCCTACTTGCAAGTATTTCGCACGGCGCTGCATTATCGACTATTTTTGTTTTCAAACTTTAAAGACCATTTATGGAAGCTAGTGCAAATTATTCCGCGCAATCCGTTGAGCATCCGCCACCCGCTTAGCTTGACTGACATGCTGCGCGCCGGCGCAACGGCACGCGTTGGCAGCTTGCATAACGTTATTTTCAAGGGCGATATTTTTAGTGAAGTGCGCGATATTTCCGCACCAACCATGCTGGTAATGGGACAGAAAGACCGCTACAATTACCTTCAAAACGCCCTGCAAACAAAATGGCCCGACCATGTTACGATCCGGTTGAATAAATTTGGCCACCACGGCATTGCGCTCAAACCAAAGCTGGGCGAAACATACATCAACGAACATATCGTGTACAATAAATAGCAATGAACAAGCAAAAAGCCGCTCCGCAATCTACCGCAATTTTGAACCGTCGTGCACGGTTTGATTACGAATTGGGCGAAAGCCTTTCAGTTGGCATGGAACTTACAGGCCAAGAAGTGCGCGCCGCCCGCGACGGCCACGTGCAGCTAAAAGGCTCGTTTGTGTCGGTGCGAAACGGGGAATTGTGGCTTAATAACGCCAGCTTTAGCCTAAAATTGAACGAAAAAGGCAACGCCAACGCGCGCAGCATCGACACACAACCGCGCAAATTGCTGGCAAAAAAGAAAGAAATCGAACACCTGATTGCCAAAAAAGACCAAGGCATGACGATTGTGCCGCTCAAAATGGTAACCAGCGGGCACTACATAAAATTGGTGATTGCGCTCGGAAAAGGGAAGAAAACCTACGACAAACGCGAAACGATCAAACGCCGCCAGCAGGACAGGGAAGCCAAGCGCGCGGTCAAGCACTACTAAAACCTGCCTGTACTATTCTGTAACTATTCACGCAAAAGCAAAATCCCGCCCCTGTGAAAAGGGCGGGATCGTATCCATCAGGGCTGCGCTCTAGCCGGCACCAATCAAATAGTTATTGGCATCGAACTTGAGCGTTTTACGCTTACCCTCTACGAAAGCAAGGATAGTCAGTTGCTTCGTCTTCGGGCAATACCGCCACTGCACACTGCGATCCAGCGCGCATTCCATTTCGGGCCCAGCGCAACTGATGTAGAGAAATTCCAGCTCGGTCGGCGCAAAATCGTCAGGAAGAAATTCCTGCTCGCAAGCGCCTTCGTGCGGCGGAAATTCCTCCTGCAGCTTTTGCCGCATTTGCCGCAGCAATTCCAGCGAAACACCGTTGCGGCGCACGCGCATTCGTCTAACAATTACCTGTGCCATGACTGGCTCCTTTCGGTAAGATGACAGATGTCATCGGGATGTAAAGATACGATGTAAGTAGTAATTTTACTGCAAAATTTGTAGATTGTCAATAGCGAGCGCTGTTGTAGCGGATTTGCGGGGCAAATTAAAAATCTGGCACCACCAAAAAGGAAAACCCGCCTTCAGAAAAGAAAGCGGGTGTTCGTGTTTTCTCGGCAGAGAACTAGCGGGTCGGCGGGCGCACAATCACCGACGAGTCGGGGTTGATGCGGACCTGCCGCTCGACAGATTCACCTTCGGCGAGTACGTACAGCCTCAGCTGCTTGTTCGAAGAGACGTAGCTCCACTCGCGCGGAATCGCAAGGCTGCACACAACCTTGGCCATGACGACGGTGCCGTCAGACTTCAAGATCGTGATTTCCTCGGGGAAAAGGTCGCGCTTCTCGTTACGACTGAACGAGTACGTTTCGCCCATCGGGCTTGCCGGAATGCGCTGGACGCGGTCATAGACCGGCTGCAGATTCTGGCGGCTTTCGCCCGAAAGCGAAAAGCCCTTGGTTTCGGCGTACTGCTCGAGGTGCGGGTTGACAGTCATGATGCTCATGACAAACTCCTTACTAGTAGGTTCTTGGCAACAATATGCCATAAAAGTCCGAGATTACGAACAATTAGTATATTAGCATAGTTTTGCTTTTGTGTCAATAGTCTACGCGAACGAGCAAAAAAGGAAAGCCCCGCTCTTCAAAAAAGCGGGGAATCCGTATCTTTTTACTGCTGCTAGCCCTCGGCGCCTCCAAATTCACGAACGGCGGCGCCGAGCTTGCACACCCGGTAGCCCAAGCGGTTGTCGCTGTAAACGAGGAACTGGGTGCGCGCCGTGAAGGCGGTGCTCGGAAGGAGCGGGCTGCGGCCCTGTGCGTAGAACACGAACACGCCGTGCCCGGTGCGCTTGACGGCGGTTGCCT
>CAMEGH010000090.1 GCA_945916045.1 uncultured Candidatus Saccharibacteria bacterium | reverse complement strand
CATATGAACTTGCCGTCGAGGCAGCTGAACTTGCGGCTGTTGCAGCACTTGATGCAGCTGTTGCAGCACTCGATGCTGTCTCACTAGCCTCAGCTGCCTTGGCAGCTTCTGAGGCTGCCGTTGATGCGGCTGAACTTGCTACCGCATTAGCCGATGTCGCTTCCGAAGCAGCCGAACTGGCAGCCGTTGCAGCTGACGTTACCGCGCTGTTATTTGGATAAGTCGTGGCATCGTTAGCAGCACTTGATGCAGCATTAGTAGCATCTGAAGCTGCTGAGCTTGCGTTATTAGCTACTTCATCAGCAACCGACGCTGCACTCGAGGCAGCGCTTGTTGCGGAATCCGCAGCATCTGAAGCAATATCCGTTGCTGTGTTAGCAAGACTAGCTGATGAAGCCGCCTTGGCTGCTTCGTCTGCTTGTGATTGCGCATTAGCAGCAGTCGACGCCGTTGTCGCAGCACTTGAAGCCGTTGACAAGGCTGCACTGGCAGCTTGACTAGCACTATCGGCCACGGTTGCGGCTGAAGTTGCTGTGCTTTGGGCTTCAGATGCGACGCTGGCAGCTGAGTTAGCTACTGATTGCAGTGATGTCACAGCATCGGCAGCACTCGAGGCAACTGCGGCATATGAACTTGCAGCACTCTCATCACCTGCTTGAGCAGCTGAAGAGGCAGCCGTTGCAGCGCTGGCAGCTGAGTTAGCCGCTTCACTAGCAACTGCGTTTGCATTTGATGCAATCGATGCTGCGCTTTCAGCCTTCGTTGCAGCACTGCTTGCTGTTGAAGCAGCGCTTGACGCAACGGCATTGGCGCTATCAGCTTCACTAGCTGCAGCAGATGCAACTGAAGCAGCAGATGTTACCGCACTATTGTTTGGATACTTTGCTGCTGAACTTGCGGCATCCTTTGCGGCTGAGTCAGCCGTGCTTGCAGCTACCGATGTTCCTTCTGCAGTTTCTTGTGTATCGTCAGCAACCGAATTAGTACCACTCGCACTGTTTGAGGCTGTTTCAGCTTGATCGGCCGTTGCAGACGCAGCACTTGATGCGACATCAGCCAAGCTTTGGGCATCATCCGCCTCAGACTGTGCAGTTGCAGCAATCGATGCCGTTTCAGCAGCTTCCGAGGCAACTGCATTCGCACTACTTGCGACGCTCGCAGCGCTACTTGCTGTTGATGCTGCCTCACTAGCAGCACTCGAAGCAGTCATTGCTTTGCTATTAGCGCTTTCTGCAATTGCTTGTTGGGCAACCGCTTGGCTAGCAGCTGCATCTGCAGCTGAACGGGCTTCGCTAGCGGCTGACAAGTCACCTGCTTGCGCATATGATTCGGCAGCACTGGCTGCACTGCTTGCCAATACTTCTTGACCGGCAGCCGCCTTGGCTGCTTCTGAAGCCTGACTAGCGGCATCACTTGCGATTTTGCTTTGGGCATCCGCGACGCTCGCAGCGCTACTTGCCGTTGACGCAGCATCATCCGCCACGCCGGCAGCGCTCGTCGCTGTTGAAGCAGCTGACGTTACCGCACTGTTGTTTGGATACTTTGCCGCATCCGCATTTGCACTTGTTGCGGCGCTATCCGCCTGACTAGCAACCTTATCAGCCGTTGACGCAGCTGATTCCGTCGCGCTGGCGTTATCTGCCGTTTGACTGGCAACAACACCAGCGGCACTAGCAGCATTACTTGCGGCTGCGGCGGCTGACTTCGCGTTGTTATCCGCCGTCTCGGCGCCAATTGCTTGATCCGTTGCAGCAGCGGCCGTACTTGCCGTTGTTGCGGCGCTTGAGGCTGCTGATTCTGCTGCGGTTGCAATTTCTGCTTGTGATGACGCGATAGCTTCAGCACTTGAAGCTAGGCTAGCCATCGAACTAGCAACAGCTGATGCACTCGAGGCTGTCGACAAAGCACTGGCAGCTGCTTCTGATTGCTCAGCAGCTTCGTTTGCAGCACTAGTGGCCTTATCCAAATCACCGGCCTGAGCTGCTTCACTCGCGACGCTGGCGGCTGAACTTGCCAAACTAGCGGCGTTACTTGCAGCTGTTGCGGCTGATGAAGCAGCCGTTGAAGCTGAATCTGCTGTTGCGGCAGCACTTGACGCAATCGAGGCAGCCACACTGGCAGCTTCATTTGCGTTCGATGCTGTTGTCGCAGCCGAATTCACATCATCAATTGCCTTATTCAAAGCGGCGTTTTGCGCATATGCTGAAGAATCTAGCAACGCATTCGCAGCTGAAGAGTCTGCTTGCGCATTTGAATTAGCTGTCGAAGCTGTGACTGCGGCACTTGAAGCATTATCAGCCGACGCATTTGCATCAGCCGTTTGCTTACCAGCATCACTGGCAGCCTGACCGGCATTTTCGGCGTCAATATTCGCTGAGTTTGCATCCTCAGTTGCCTGGTTAGCCTCATCTTGGGCTTTGGCAGCCGTTTGCGCATCTGCCAAAGCTGACTTAGCCTTTTCAGCTGCCAAACTAGCAGTCGTTGCAGCTGATGAGGCAGTTGTTGCAGCACTCGAAGCCGTTTCGTTAGCTGTCGTTGCAGCAGCCATCTCAGATGCTGCCTCTGATGACGCTACCAAAGCAGCTTGGGCAGCTGTTGATGCCGCCGTTGAGGCTACTTCAGCGTTTGAACGATCACCAGCTTGGGCATATGAGCTTGCTACGCTTGCCTGATCAGCGGCAACCTTCGCTTGCGATGCGGCTGTTGAAGCATACTCACTTGCTGCTGTTGCAGCACTATTAGCATCTAGAACCGCTTGACTGGCCGTTGCATTGGCTGCTATTGCCGTTGATTCTGCATCACTGGCTACCGTTGCAGCTGATTGAGCCGTACTATTCGCCGTTGAAATGGCGGAACTTGACGCAATATCCGCCGCTGCTGAGGCAGCTGATTGGGCAACAGAATTGTAATTAGTTGCCGACTCAGCTGCTGTGTTCGTTGCAGCTGCATTCGAGGCAGTGTCTGAAGCGGCAACTTCTGCATTGTCCGCATCGCTACCAGCTTGCTTAGCTTGGTCGCCTGCGGTCGTCGCATCTGTTCCTGCCGTTCCAGCAGCATCCGCTGCTGCAGTCGCTTGGTCACCGGCTTGGGCGTATGAACTTGCATCAGCCGTCGCATCACTCGCTTGTGACGCTGCTGTAGTCGCTTCACTTTGCGCTGATTGAGCTGCAACCAAAGCATCACTAGCTGCATTAGCGGCTGAACTTGCGACCTTGGCGGCTGACTGAGCTTCAGACAATGCTTGCGCTGCTGCGGCCGAGTTTGTTGCGGCAGCTGATGAATTACCAACTTGTGCCGCCTCACTGGCAGCCTTAGCATACGCATCAGCTGCAGCTGC
>CAMEGH010000089.1 GCA_945916045.1 uncultured Candidatus Saccharibacteria bacterium | reverse complement strand
TGTTGGAATTGGGGGCGGTGGAGGATGCCGTCTGAAAATGCTAGGCTAATTGGCTTTTCTGATACTATTTTTCAATATATAGATTAAGCCAGCTGTAGATTTAACCTAGTAATGTGCCACAATTACAGGTAATGCTGTAGAAAACTAAATTGATAAGGACAAACAATCTATGACATCAAAAGGAAGACGCACATCCCCTATTTTCCTTGATGAGAACATGCTAGAAGAAGGTAATACCAACAACATCACATTACCTCGTATACATAAACAACGACGTATTGTTTTTGGCTGGTATGGAGGAAAGTTTTCCCACCTTGATTGGCTGCTCCCTTTACTTCCAATTTGCCATCATTATTGCGAACCCTTTGCTGGCTCCGGTGCAGTTTTACTTAATCGTAAACCTTCACCGGTCGAGACATATAACGATATTGATGGCGATGTTGTGAATTTCTTCAGGGTTCTACGAGATCATCAAGCAGAACTAAGGAGGGCGATTGCTTTGACACCATTTTCGCGTGAAGAGTACCACTTAGCAATCAACAACCAAGTAAATGAGAATCACAACATAGAGCGAGCAAGACAATTCTACATCAAAGCCCGACAAACCCGAACCGGACTTGCTCAGACTGCTTCCCTTGGACGCTGGGCAAACTGTAAAGATACAAGCCGTGCGGGAATGTCTGGTGTTGTCTCGCGCTGGCTTGGCGGCGTGGGCTCTCTAGATGAAATCGCCCAGCGACTGATTCGAGTCCAAATCGAAAATCGTCCTGCCATTGATGTAATCCGTCTTTATGATAGCCCCAAGACACTTTTTTATTGCGATCCTCCCTATCTCCATGCTACACGTAGCGATACCAAGGCTTACGGTTTCGAAATGGACGAGAACCAGCATCGGGAATTTGCCGAAGTGGTCAATGAATGTAAAGGTATGGTGGCTGTGTCAGGATATAATCATCCGCTGATGGATGAGCTATTCAAACCAGGACGTTGGTTTAAGACCCAAGGTCCGGATAAAACAATTCACTCTACCAAAGGCAAACGCTCAGAAGTCCTCTGGACAAACTATGATCCTAAAAATCAAAAAGAACTGTTTGAATGAGAGCTACTTGCACACGAGCTATTAATATCATTCTGACGACAGGTACACTTTCTGAGCTATCTACATTTATATAAGTAAAGAGAGCTTCAATGACACCAAAAGAAATATTAGAAAACATTCAACAGCGTGCCGTCGCCACATTGAATGTCTCTGTTATCACGGATCCAGTAATCAAAGAGCGTGTTGATTACATATGCCGCTGTATGAGCAACCGCGCTGGGGTACGGCTGCTCATGTCATGTTTGTTGGGAAAACTGGACAAGCCCAATGTCGATCCGCGCAAGCCCTATACCGAGATTGGTGGAGCTGACAGTTTTTCCGGACGTACCTATGACGAACGCTATCTGACCAATTTCATCAATGCACACCGACTACCGGTTAATCCGACAACTGCCTTTCTAACCCCGACTCTACGCAATATCAACCATGCACTGACCACCGATCGGGAGCTTGTCGGTAGACCGCGTGACCTTTACAAAAAGACGCTTGAGCTACTGGAAGATGTAGCCCTTCAACGTATCACTGCTGATGTACTATTTGTCGAAACTGTGCGTGTACTGATGCTGTTACGCGATGAAAAGTTGGCTCGCATGGTTTCCCTTCTAGATGCCTTAAACCGTACCGAGGGTGCATTACCTCTTTCGTCGGAAGCTATCGTCACACTGATAGGTCAACACCTTGCTTGCAAGAATGCTAGCCGCCTACCGGTTCTAGTGGTCGCTGCCGCCTATGAAGTAGCAGGGGCGCGACTGCTGGAAACCATACTACCCCTGAACTCGCACAATGCTGCCGATCTTCAAGCTCGCTGGGCGATGTGGAAATCTGTTTGACGGGCGAGAATTCAATCGTTACTGTCTATGAAATGAAGATGAAGCGTGTCTCGCAAGACGACATCGACGCGGCAGTAACCAAGATAGCCAGAGCGCCGAACAAAATTCACAACTACCTATTTGTAACAACAGATGTGATTGACCCAATCGTGGCCGAGTACGCTGCGACATTCTATGAGAAAACGGATGGCTCTGAAATTGCCATTCTCGATTGCATAGGCTTCTTAAGACACTTCCTACACTTGTTTCATCGCATCCGTACTGAGTACCTCAACGCTTATCAAGGGCTAGTTTTGAGTGAACCAGACTCTGCGGTCAGTCAAACGCTAAAAGAGGCATTTTTGGCACTTCGTCAAGCAGCAGAAAGTGATGATTAAATGTGTGTATGCTCGAATAAATACGATTAACATTGATCCAGATAAAGCATAATCAGTATTCATGCCAGCGGAGATCAATAATTAAAAATATCAAGTATACATGTTCGACGTACATAATATTATCCTTATGCAACATACTGAAATCAAACAACACGATATTGCCCCAACCAACCCCCGCTACCGCCTAACCAAACTCGGCGAGCAAATGGCGCGGTTGCCCATTGATCCGAAAATCGCCCGCATTTTGTTGGCGGCGAAAAAGCACGACTGTATGGCGGAAATTTTGGTGATTGCGTCCGCCCTCTCCATTCAAGACCCGCGCGAGCGGCCGCTCGAGGCGCGCGAAGCCGCTGCCAAGGCGCACGAGCGGTTTACCGACAAGCAGTCCGACTTTCTGGCCTATCTGAATATTTGGGACAGCTTCCAGCGCGAGCGCGATAAAGGTTTGTCAAACAAACAGTTGGTGCAGTGGTGCCACCAATATTTCTTATCGCACCTGCGGATGCGCGAATGGCGCGAGCTGCACCGCCAATTGGCTGAAATCGCCATTGAAATGGGTTTGACCAGCAAAGAACAGGCGTTCAGACGGCCGCCCGTGCAAGAGCAGTTGAGGCCGTCTGAAAACCAAGGCGACCAAGATTTATCCGCCAAACTCAAACAAAAACAACTGGATAAAAAACAGCACCGCGCCCAGATCCGTGCCCACAAAGAAGCGGGCTACGAGCAAATCCACCGCGCCTTGCTCACCGGCTTGATCGCCAACGTGGGCATGAAATCGCCCGACGGCCACGACTACACCGGCGCGCGCGGTTCGCACTTTCATTTATTCCCCGCTTCCGCGCTGTTCAAATCCAAGCCCAAATGGGTGATGGCCGCCGAGCTGACCGAAACCACGCGGCTGTATGCCCGCGATGTGGCCGCCATCCAGCCCGAATGGATCGAGCAGGAAGCGCCGCATTTGGTGAAATATCATTATTTCGAGCCGCATTGGGAACAGAAGCGCGGCGAAGTGGTGGCCAGTGCGACGGGAAACGACAGCGGGACCATGTCCTGGC
>CAMEGH010000088.1 GCA_945916045.1 uncultured Candidatus Saccharibacteria bacterium | reverse complement strand
GGTCCAGATCATCAATACGACGACTTCCCCAAAAAGGGTCCATCCGGCATGACGCTTGCTTTGCACGCGCAGCGCCTTCAGAATAGAGAGCGCCGTGAGAACGAACAGACCGTAGCCAGAGATCCCGATCAACGCCGGAACGAATGCGTTCAGCATCATTCCCGACATCAGGAAGATGGTGAGAACGGCCGTCGCTGCGATCAGAATCTGCAGCAACGCGCCCAACGCGACGCTGGCTTCTGCTTTGCTTTTCTGGGTTTGGTTGGCGGTCCAGTCGCTCAAGCGCATCAGTTGTCGCGACAGAAACGCAAAAAGCATTCCCAGTTTACTGAGGAGGAACATAATCTTACTCACTTTCTAAGGTGCGGTCATAAGCACCGTGTGATTGCTCGAGGATTCGAGCGGAAGGTCTTAGGACAAATTTATTTTATCATCATTTATAATTATTTGCAAGCGCAATATTGCAATCTGCCCCCATTACGCTTATACTAAAAATATGAAGATTTTCCTTGGCGCCGACCATAATGGCTTTAGATTGAAAGAAGATGTGCACGCATATTTGGCAAAACGCGGGTTTGATGTGCAAGATGTGGGGCATCACCAGCCGCAACCAGACGATGATTTCCCGGAATTTGCGCAAATGGCAGCGCTAAAAGTATTGGGCGAAGAAGAAAAAGACGATCCGCGCGCAATTTTAATTTGCGGCGGCGGCCAGGGAATGTGTATGGCGGCAAATCGTTTTCGCGGGATTCGCGCCAGCGTTATTTGGGATGAGCACGAAGCCAAAATGACCCGCAACGACAACGATAGTAACGTGCTGTGTTTGCCATCGCGAATCCTGGAAAACGACGCCCATGAATGGAAAAAAATTGTCGATACGTGGCTGCAGACGCCGTTTGCAAATGCGCCGCGTTTTCGGCGCCGTAACGCACAGATTGACGAGGTAGCATAAATGAGTGTAATTGTTCCCGCAGTATTGGCCGAGACCGCCGAGCTGTACAAAAATCAAATCGAAAAGGTGCAAGATTTTGCCCAGCGCCTGCACGTTGATATTAGCGACGGCGAATTTGCGCCGGCTTTTACGGTCAGCGCGCAAGAACTTTGGTGGCCAGATGGCAAACAGGTGGATATCCACGCCATGGTGCAGCGCCCCGAAGAATACGTCGCGCAATTGGTGCAGCTCAAGCCAAATATGGTGATTTTCCATGCTGAAGCCGACGGCGATATTGCCGGCGCCATGAACACATTAAAGCAGCAAGGCATTAAGGCGGGCATTGCGCTGCTTCGCCCAACTGTGCCCGAAGACGTGGCGGATTTGATTAAGGTTGCCGATCACGTAATGATTTTTACGGGCGATCTTGGTAAATATGGCGGCACGGCGAGCTTGATGCAGCTCGAAAAAGTACGCTTGGTAAAGCGTATTAATTCTGCGGCCGAAATTGGCTGGGATGGTGGCGTAAATACCGACAATGCTTATACATTGACGCAAGGTGGTGTTTCGGTGCTTAATTCTGGCGGCGCAATTCAAAAAGCTATCGACCCGGCCGAAGCGTACAATGCGTTGGTGCGCGAAATTAGTAAACACGGCGTGCTGTAGTATGAATTTTGGGGTGGCAGAAATCGAGCGAAAGGCGAACCTGCTCCGGCAGGATATTATTTCGATGCTCGAGGAAGCGGGCAGCGGCCACAGCGCGGGCCCGCTTGGAATGAGCGATTTGTTTGCGGCGCTGTATTTTTCGATTCTTAAATACGACCCGCAAAACCCAGAGTGGAACGAGCGCGATTATATAATTTTAAGCAACGGCCATACCGTGCCTGTGCAATATGCCGCCATGGCCGAAGCGGGGTTTTTCCCAAAAGCAGAACTTGCGAGTTTGCGAAAACTTGGTAGCCGGTTGCAGGGTCACCCAGAACGAAAAGTATTGCCCGGGCTGGAAACGACCAGCGGTCCGCTCGGGTGTGGGCTAAGCCAAGCGTCGGGTATTGCGTACACCTTGCAATATCTAGATAAGAACCTGCAGCGATTTGTTTACACAGTGATGGGCGACGGCGAGCTGAACGAAGGTAACATTTGGGAAGCTGCCATGTTTGCGGGCAAGTATAAGCTCAGCCAGCTGGTGGCATTTATCGACCGCAATAATATTCAGATTGATGGTTCGACCGAAGACATTATGCCGCTAGAGGATTTGCGCGGCAAGTGGGAGAGTTTTGGCTGGCATGTGCAAGAAATTGACGGGCATAATATCGAAAGTATTATTGATGCGGCCAGCATGGCGCGCTCTATCACCAACCGCCCAAGCGTGATTATTACGCACACGATTCCTGGTAAAGGCGTTGATTTTATGGAATATGATTACAAGTGGCACGGCACGCCGCCAAACCACGAGCAAGCCAAAGAAGCATTGCAAAAATTGCGCACGCTGGGCGGAAAAATAGAGGTAGGTGAATAATGCAGTATCGTATTCAAGAGCAATTTTGGCACGGGAAATCTGACATGGAGGCGACACGTACAGGGTTTGGGCGTGGATTGACGCGCGCTGGCAAAGAAGATGAAGACGTTGTGGCGTTGTGCGCTGATCTTACTGATAGTGTGCAGATGCGTGCATTTGCCGACACCTTTCCGGAGCGGTTTGTGCAAATGGGTGTGGCCGAGCAAAATTTGGTTACCGTGGCGAGCGGCATGGCGAGAGCGGGCAAAATTCCGTTTGCGGGCAGCTATGCGGCGTTTAGTCCGGGGCGTAACTGGGAGCAAATCCGCACGACGATTTGTTTAAACGACATGCCGGTAAAAATTGTGGGCAGTCACGCCGGGCTAAATGTTGGCCCAGACGGCGCCACCCACCAAATGCTTGAAGACATCGCACTCATGCGCTCATTGCCAAATATGGTGGTAATTGCACCGGGCGATACAATCGAAGCAGAAAAGGCGACACTGGCAGTTGCCAAAACCAAGCAGCCAAGTTACCTTCGTTTAGCGCGTGATAAATCACCAGTTTTTAGCGATAAAAACGCGCCATTTACCATCGGCAAGGCGTATGTGGTGCGCGAAGGTCACGACGTGACGCTACTGGGAACTGGCACGATGACGGCACAATTATTACTGGCAGCGGCAAAGCTGGCAGAAAGAGGCATTCAGTGTGAAGTCGTGCATGTGCCAACTATCAAGCCACTCGATACGGACACGATTTTAGCGAGCGTGAAGAAAACCGGCCGCGTCGTAACAGCAGAAGAAGCGCAGATTGCCGCAGGCTTTGGCGGTGCGATTGCCGAGCTGCTAGCGGAAGGATTGCCGACGCCATTAAAACGACTTGGCGTGCATGATCGTTTTGGCGAAAGCGGCTCGGCGTCAGAACTGCTTGACCACTTCGGCTTAACGGCCGAAAAAATGGCGCCAAAAATCGCCAGCTTC
>CAMEGH010000087.1 GCA_945916045.1 uncultured Candidatus Saccharibacteria bacterium | reverse complement strand
TCGCGTCTTGAAGGAGCAAGCACCACAAAAAGACCCGTTTCCTAGGCCTATTCAGGATTAGCACAAATTAGCACTCTTGATATTAGAGTGCTAATTTACTATAATTTAATTAAGGAGGTTCGTTATGCAATCAGATGAAACTAACAAGAAACCACTCGAACAATTTGGACAAGATTTTACGGCGCTCGCGCGCGAAGGCAAATTAGATCCAGTTATCGGTCGCGACGAAGAAATTCGTCGATGCATGCAGGTGTTGTCTCGCCGGAGTAAAAACAACCCCGTACTAATAGGTGAGCCGGGTGTTGGCAAGACGGCTATCGTCGAGGGTCTTGCACAGCGCATAATTAAAGGCGACGTACCACAAAGTTTGAAGAATAAGCGGCTTATTGGCCTCGAAATAAGTAGTATTCTAGCGGGAGCTGGTTTCCGGGGGCAGTTTGAGGAGCGACTACAGTCAGTCTTGAAAGAAGTTGAAGATGCGAGCGGTGAAATTATTCTATTCATAGACGAGATCCATACTATTGTTGGCGCCGGTAAGGCCGAAGGTGCCATCGATGCCGCTAATATGCTAAAGCCTATGATGGCGCGCGGCAAGTTGCACCTGATTGGTGCCACCACGCTAAACGAATATAGGCAGTATATCGAGAAGGACACCGCGCTTGAACGACGACTGCAGCCAGTCTATGTTGATGAGCCTGATTTTGATGATACGGTCGCAATACTACGTGGACTACAGGAAAAATATGAGGTGCATCATGGTGTAAAAATTCTTGACGATGCCATTATAGCAGCGGCGCGTCTGAGCGACCGGTACATTACGGAGCGATTTTTGCCAGACAAAGCAGTTGACTTGATTGATGAAGCCACTTCAGCTCTAAAGATGCAGCTCGATTCGAAGCCAATCGAGCTTGATCGGCTTAACCGGCGAATTATGCAATTACAAATCGAACAAACCGCTCTCAAAAAGGATAAGAGCGAGACTGCAAAAACCAGAAAAGCAGAAATCGAGAAAGAGATTACAGCGCTCACTGAACAGGCAAGCAAGCTCGAGACTGCGTGGCAAAAAGAAAAAGACCTCATCGAAAAGCTTAATGATGAGAATGAAAAACTTGAGGCTGCCAAGACGAGGTTGGAGCTTGCTGAAAATGAGAGCAACCTTGGTACTGCTAGTCGTATTAAATATGGCGAAATCCCAGAAATTGAGCAGAATATTCAGGAATACCGCCGCCAGATTAACATGATACCAGCCGACCAGCGGCTGCTTCGAGACGAAGTTGGTGCCGAAGATATAGCCTCCGTCGTATCGCGCTGGACCGGCATACCAGTTGATCGTCTCAAGGAAAGTGAAACCAAGAAACTAAGCCACCTTGAGGATGATCTTCATGAACGCGTCGTTGGGCAAAACAGGGCGGTCGACGCCGTAGCGGATGCGATTAGGCGGTCTCGGGCTGGTATTGGTGACCAGCGTCGCCCGATTGGCTCATTCTTGTTTCTTGGTCCGACCGGTGTAGGTAAGACCGAACTTGCGAGGAGCCTGGCGGCGTCGCTTTTTGATGACGAGCGGGCAATTACCAGGATCGACATGAGCGAATATATGGAGAAGCACGCCGTTTCGCGGCTGATTGGCTCTCCTCCAGGCTATGTTGGCTACGACCAGGGCGGTCAATTGACCGAAGCGGTTCGACGCAGGCCGTATAGTATTGTGCTGTTTGATGAAATTGAAAAAGCGCATCAAGACGTGTTTAATGTGCTTCTTCAGGTGCTCGACGATGGTCGCCTGACCGACGGCCAGGGCCGAACTGTCAATTTCTCAAACACGGTCATCATTATGACGAGCAATATCGGCTCGCAGTACATTCAGGAATGGGATGGTAAAGGCTTCAGCGGTCTCGAGAGCCGTCTGCAGCAAGAGTTGAGCCATAATTTCCGTCCTGAATTTATAAACCGCATCGATGACATTGTAATTTTTGACCGCATTAAAGAAGAGGATATGAAACATATCGTTGAGGTGCAGCTGAAGAACATGCTTGCAGAGATTGAAAAATCCAAAGGCATTAAAATTGTTTTCACCTCAAATGCCGAAGAGGCGCTAGCTAAAGAAGGATATGACGAGGCATTCGGCGCAAGACCGCTGAAACGTGTTATACAGAAGCGCATTCTCAACAAGCTTGCTCGACAAATCATTGATGGTAGTGTGACAGAAAACTCGAAAGTTACCGTTGACTATGATGGCGAAGATTTTTCAATAAAAATGAAATAATACGACACCTAACGGATGTTGGTTGAAATATAGTAACCTTAAAGTCGTTATTAGATATAGTTGGTTAGAAATTAATCAAAACGTAAAAATGCTTCTAAGTAGTTCGTCATAGCCACGAAATTCACAAAAGCAGATTGAATTAGCACTCTTGACATTAGAGTGCTAATTTTTTACACTGAATGTAGAAGCTTTTATGCTTCTCTGGAAACCATTAAAGCAATGATGAAAGGAGAATACTATGAGCAATCTTGTAAAGTGGGATCCGTTTGCAGAATTATCAGCGCTACAAAAGCAGTTTTTTGGTGATGACTGGATGTCGCCACTAAAGGGCGTTAACATCCCTACTACTGACGTATTCACTAAAGACAACAACCTAGTAGTCGAGGCACATTTACCAAACTTCGAGCAAAAGGATGTGAATATTGAAGTGGAAAACGGTGCTCTTGTAATCAGTGCGGAGCGACACGAGAAAGAAGAGGACAAAGGCAAACAATACGTTGTTCGCGAAAGCTCCAGCAGCTTCTATCGCCGAATCGCACTACCAAAGCGTGCTGATGCCGATAAGATTGAAGCACACCTGGATGATGGCGTACTGAAGGTTAGCGTACCGCTAACACCGCTGCCTGAACCGAAGAAAATCGCTATTGGTTCTAAGAAAAAGTAGGCTTATCGGGATCGACTGAAAGAGGCTCTTAACGAGCCTCTTTCATAAAAAACCAACGCCTAAAACCACTACTCCTGGAACGTATCTGTATGTAAAAACAGGCAAAAGGTACGAGGTGATTGGCGTTGCGCTCGAGACGGAAACGAGCGAGCAGTACGTGATATACCGCCCGCTGTACGAAAGCAGATATGCGCTTTTTGCGCGCCCATACGAATTATTTACAGGTGATGTTGAGACTGACGGCGCAAAAACACCTCGCTTTCAATGGTGTGATTAACCCAAAACCCGCAGCGTTTTTTGCTCGACCTTGTACGTAATGGGCGTCATCATGTTCGAAACTTCACCGTCGTGCGATACCGAAATGGCAGATTTTCGTGTGGTAATTGTGAGTTTTTTGGCCTGAAATTCGTGCAAACGTGTTGCGTAACGTTGTTTGCGCAATAGTGCTGCCGCGCCTAACGCAAGCACGCCAAAACGCGACGTTGTGTCGGCCA
>CAMEGH010000086.1 GCA_945916045.1 uncultured Candidatus Saccharibacteria bacterium | reverse complement strand
TGGTGATCTCACCGGGAATCGAACCCGGATTGCCAGGATGAGAACCTGGTGTCCTAACCGTTAGACGATGAGACCACATTACTGTATAGCATACCATAAAACAAAAGATTCCGGCAGTTTTCTCTGCAAAAGAGCGAATTTATTCCCAGGAAACTCCCCCGCCTCGATTTACCGGCACGGCGCTAATCCAGGTTTTGCCGCGAGTCAGGGGCATTTCTTTGCCGTCAGCTTTCTTGGTAAAGGTGAGCTGCGCGTCGGGCGATGCTTTGTGCCAGTTGATTTCAGTGCCGGTGCCGTTTTGGAAAAGTACGCCTTCGCCCGTGCCCGACGTGTGATAATTTTCGCGGTACGTGCCGTCTTCGTGGAGCAATTCCATCGGCATTTTCAGCACAACAACATTATTGCTGCTGATTTGCCCCGCTTCGCGATCGACGTGTGGCGCGCCACCTTGTTGCCGGTGATAGGTGTTGCTTTCGGCGTGGTAGCTCCAGCTGCTGTTGTACATCGGGCTAAGCATATTAACGTGGATTTGCGTAATATTTGGCTGTTCTGGGCGCGCAACATCGGCAAATTTGAGCGGTTTTGGCGCCGAAGTAGTGAAATTTTGGCTGGCATTGAGCGCGTCGATATTTTCAAAATTAGTGTAGACATTGTGCGGCGCATAGCGATCGGAAGAGCGCCAATAGGCGTCGCCGTGAATCATTTGGTCGATATCTTTGTACGATCCATTGCGGACTTCACCGAGCGAACGTTTGCTGCCGCCCACGTGCGCAATACTGGCGTCCCACGGCTTTATCCAGTCGACAAAATACGGGCGCAGACTGCGCACCGGGCCAATCAGTTGCGGTTTGTCGTGTTGGTAAAACGCGATAAAGCGCGTAATGCCGGCTTCGGCGATGCCTTCGTAGGTAAGTTCGGCTTGCTGCAGGCCACTTTGCGGGCGCGCGGCGGGCGTATTTTCGATGATGACGGCGGTAATTTGGCGTTTTGCGGCGGCTTCATCGGGCAACTCTACTCCAGTGAGTGGCGAAAAATAACGCTGCTTTGGCGCTTCTTTTGGCTGTTCGGGGTTCGTGCGTGAAACGCTTGGTTCTTCGATCGGCGCGGTGTAAAAAACCGCAAACGCGACACCCGCCGCAAGAAGCGCAAAAAACAATACGCCAAGCGCGATGCTGAGTTTTTTGTGGCGCTTGATCCATAGTAAAGCACGCGTTTTTAGTGTGTGTCGCCCGTTTTTTGCCGCTGTACGTTCGTGATTTTCAGCCATGCTTATGCTTAGTATACCACGCCGCGCCTAGCGAAATAACCATTTTTTGCGCTTTTGCCGCGCAAAAATATAAGAAAATCGAGCTTTTGTGCGACCGCCAAACTATAGCGCGTCGATGGCGGTTTGCAAACGCTGCAGCGTAATTTTTTTGCCAAGGAGCGCCAGTGTGTCATTCAGCTGCGGGCTAAACGGCGCCCACGTTGTGGCGATGCGAATTAAGCTAAACAGGATGCCGGGTTTTTGGCCGGTGATTTCAAGCATTGTGTTTAAGGTGCTTTGAATGGTTTCGGCGTCCCACATTTTAGTGTTGGCCAGTTGTTCATGCGCGGTTTGTAGCAATGTTTTTTGTTCGTCTTTGCTGAGTTTTTTAAGCTGCTTGTTACTGGTAATAAGCTCCATTGCCACGGTTGGTTCGGCAAAGAAATAATTGGTCATCATTGGGAGCTCGGCTAGGGTTTTGAGCCGGTCCTGCACAAGCCCAAGCACCTGCTTTTTGTACGATTCGTCGGCGCTTTCTGCGCTGGCTGGCCAGTATTTTTCAACGCGGGCGTACAAATCATCAAGCGAAAGACGGCGGATCCACTGCCCGTTCATCCATAGCAAACGCTGTTCATCGAAGCGCGCGCCACTGCGCTGTACACGCTCAAGGCTAAACTTTTCAATCAGTTCTTCGCGGCTAAATATTTCTTGCTCGGTGCCGTCATTCCAGCCCATGCTTGCCAAAAAGTTAAGCATGGCTTCGGGCAAAATGCCGTCGGTGCGGTAATCGGTAACGCTTTTGGCGCCGTCGCGTTTGCCAAGCTTTTTCTTGCCGTCGGGCGCCATAATGTGCGGCAAGCACGCCAAAACAGGCGGTTCAATTTCGAGCGCTTCGTACAAACTTAAGTAGCGCGGAATGCTTGAGATATATTCCAGCCCACGAATCACATGCGTTACGTTCATCAAATAATCATCAACAATGTGCGCAAAATTATAGGTCGGCAGGCCGTCGCCTTTAATAAGAATGAAGTCATCAAGCACTTCTTCGCCGGCCGAAAGCTCGCCCATCACCGGGTCGTTCCATACGTAGCGCTTTGGTGTTTCTACCTTAAAACGCAGTGGTTGTGTGCCGTCCCAGGCTGGTGGATTGACTGGCCGGTGATTGCGGTACAGAAACGGTTTTTTGAGCGCTTTGGCTTCTTCGCGAAAGCCTTGCACTTCTTCTGGCGTGTACGGATCGGCGTACGCCAAGCCTTTATCAATCAGTTTTTGCGCCCATTCTTTGTACAATTCACGGCGCTGTGTTTGAAAGTACGGGCCGTACTCGCCGCCCATGCGCGGGCCTTCGTTCCAATCAAGCCCGAGCCACTCAAGTGTATCAAGAATTAAATCGGTGGCGCCTTCAACAAAACGCGCTTGGTCGGTATCTTCAATACGAAGGATAAAATCGCCCTGTTGCTGCTTGGCAAGGAGCCATGGAAAAAGCGCCGCGCGGACATTACCGACGTGAATGTAGCCGGTTGGTGATGGTGCAAATCGAGTTCGGATGTGTGTCATGTGTACTATTATACACTAGTTGCGATACGGCGAATTTGCTCTGGGCTGAGTGGCGCGCTGCCTTCAATCGTGTACAAAATTCCCCCGCTCACCCACGCGGCTTCTTGGTTGAAGTTGTAGACCGTGATGCCTTTTTCTTGCGACGTTGCGTAGTTGTTGCCGGCTTTTTCCTTCACGTAATTTTCGAGCAAGGCGTTCGAATCCCAGCTGCTGCGCGTTTGGCGCAAGGTAAAATCGTTGTCGCCGGTGCGCGCCGCAAATTGCATACGCACCTCGCCGTCGCTGTAGGCAACCGGGCCGTTTAATTTGTAGCCATCTGGCTGATAGCCTGGGTAGCTCGCGTCGATGCCAGCTTGCGCTGCGGCCACGCGCACTGAAAGATTTGGCACGTTCAAATACGTAAGATAGCCCGCAAAAAGCACTAACGCCGCAAAACCAGACACCAGACTAAGCCAGCGGCCGCGGCGTTTTGGCTGTTTGTGCTGTTTGGCGTGGTGTTTTGGTGCGTTGTCGAGCGCTTCGGCGATGGCGGTTTGCTTAATTACGCTGGCCGGAGTTGGCGCAGCTTGTTGTACGCGGCTTTCTTTTCGCTCGGCGTGTTTTTGGTGCACGCGCTCAACCACCG
>CAMEGH010000085.1 GCA_945916045.1 uncultured Candidatus Saccharibacteria bacterium | reverse complement strand
TAGGGTTTTGCAACACATTTTGCAGCGTTTTTAATTCATCTGCCACGCTAATTACGCGAGAATTAGTTTCGTCTAATTTTGTTAAACGACTACTCACATCCGAAACGAGGCGCGCACTTTGCGTTAATTGCCGCTGCATCGACGTGTGCATGGCGGCGTTACTGCGCTCAACTTTATCGCCAACGCTGGCTTGCATATCAGCAATCGAACGGCTGAGTTCGGTAATATCAGCCTTTAAAAGCTGCGTTGCGTCGGTCTTTTCAAGCTGCTTAATGCGCCCCAAAAGCACCATCGCCAGCACCACAAACCCGAGCGCCATACAAATTACAATAATAATCACAAGCGTTATTTCCATACGCCCAGTATAGCACTCTTTTTGCGTAAGATTATACGAGGAATTACACCATCATTGGGATAACGCGCGTGGCGATCACTAAAAGCACCACCAAAATCAGCATAATCACAACATTACGGATGCGCGCAAGCCACGTGTAAGCGCTGTATGCGAGCGCAAAAAGCAGCGCCGCCCAACCGAGTTGCTCCAAAATCATCAAGCCAGACGTCCAGGCGGTAATGCCCCAAAGGCTAATTGCCACGCCAATAACCACCAACAGCGGGCGGTACACATGCGTGCGAACCAGCACCACCAAGCCCACCACCGACGCAATAATCAGCGCAATTGCACCAGAATAATCTACCGCGCGTTCACAGGTTGCTTGGTCGCCGCAAAAAAGTGCGCTCAATACGAACCGTTCCAGCGCGTACGCAAGCACCCACGTAAGCACGCCAATTACTGCGCCAATCAACGCAACACGCAGCGCAACGCCTTTGTTTTGCTCGATTATCGCCGGTTTTGATTCAAAAACATATTCTGCCATATCGGATTTTCACTCCACTAACTCTATTTCTTGGTTTTATTTTATACTACTTTTGACTTTTCTGCAAGGTTTTACGCTTTCCGTACTGTAGCGCGTCAAGATACCAAAGTGCGCCAAGCGCCGCCGCCACAAATCCGCCAATAATGTCGATAGGCGCATGCACCAACGCCGCCACGCGCCCAAGGCTTACCGCCAACGCCGCCGCCGCCAAAAGCACCACCAGCCACCATTTGCGCGTTCCATACCACACCGCAAACACAATCACCCACACAAATAGCGTGTGATCCGACGGAAATCCCGGGTTATCCATAAACGACGCACCCGGGTCGACTCCGGCCATTTCAAACGGGCGCGCCTCTGATGGCTGATACGCCAGCGCCATAAATTTTGCCACCATATACGACGAAAGCCCCGCCACCAACAAGCGGCCATAGGTGGCGACTTTTTTGCGGTTTGGTACAAAATACAGCAACGCGGCGCTCGCTACCGCCACAATTGGCAACACCAACCAGTCAGCAATTACCGAAATAAGCGTTTCCATATAGCCTTAGTATACCATTTACCCTTTGCGCGCGATAGTCAAGCCCGCTATCATCCACATTACACAAACGCCAGCGCAAATTGCCGTAAAAATCGGCAATCCTAGCAGTATAATCAGCGGCATCGCTAGTGCCGTCACAACACCGCCGCCCACAATTGGCTCAAATAACAGCTGCTTGTAGCCAAAACTTTCTACTACACCCGTGCGCTGTTTTGGGTCGACCACTTGCGCAAATAGTAGCCCGGTGGCAGTAGTTCCCATTGCCTGGCCAAGACTCACGATCCCGTTCACAAACCAATCCCGCGCAAACATTCGCCGCGCCATCACCAAAAAGCTAAACACTACCCAGCCGACGCCAAACGCAACCAGTAACAAGAATGCTAAGCCGTCGCTTGAAAGAAAGCTCAGTTTCATGGTGGCAATTGCTGATGTTACGAGCACCGCAAGCGTCGCACCACTAAGCAATTCCACCAGTGGGCGCGACACCGTTAGCCCGCACTTAAGCCAAATCGCCTGCGCCATCATGCCACCAAACATACAAAACGTAAAGGCCGGCATGTAGCCCAAAATTTTCAAGCCGTCAGCGCCCCACGTAAGCAATTCAATTTGCAGCAGCGCCCAATGCAAGCCCCAACCTAGCGCCACGCTCGCCACAATCAACATCACGTGCGCCACTACTTTTACAACGCCGAGCTCTTCGCGTAGTGACACGCCAGCTTTGTGCAACTGGTGCACAATTCGGCGGTGATACACCATGCCCTTAATTTGCGAAAACGGCGTTTGTTTGCCGATAAGTTTTTTGCGCCTACCATACGAAATCAGCAAAAAGCCCGAAATCAACGTCGCAAATAGGCTTGTCGTGGCCATTGCAACCGCCATTTCTTGCCCCGTTTCAAAGCCAAGCTCCTGGAACACCGGCACCATTCCGGCCGCCGTGCCGTGCCCGCCTTCAAAACTAATTTCTAGCAGCGCCGCAGAAAGCGGATTTGCGCCCAATAACGGCGCCAAAACAAGCAGCGTCAACAATCCGCCCACCGCGTAATATCCCCACGCAATCATCTGCCCGTAGGCAGCTTGCGGGGCGGCCAATTTCCAAATTTGCTTCAAGCCTTTCAGTGGTTTTCCTAAAAAAAGCGCACCAAAAATCACATTAATCAACAAGCCTGGAAGCGGTTCCCACGCCTCGTATAATTCTTTTTCTATACTAGTATCGGTGGGGAATTTGCCTAAAATTTCGGGGCCAAGCAGCAATAACACCAGCCCTGCCACCACACTAGCAGGCAAAAATGCCTTACGAATGCCGGGCAATTGCACAAACAAATAGCCCACCGTCGTTGCGCCCAGCAACACAAGCAGCGCCATACCGTACATTTGCAGCTCTTCCATGTTGGCTTTATTATAGCATAAGCGAGATGAAGGGTGTGGTGCAGATAGCTTCGGTGATTTTGCGAGTATTTTGGTATTGACTATATAAAAAAAAGTCGACGCTATGGTCGACACTTTTCTTGGCTGAATGTATGGGTCTAAAACTTACAAATTGTCGTAAATCCACTTTTCTTCAAAACTTGTCGAATTTTCAAAAGATTTAGGATTAATGAAAGTAATCTCGGAACTATCAACACCGACCGAGAAGTTATCATTGTTTGTTTTAACATCGTAGACAATCCATAGGAGCCAGGCCTGTTTTGACTCGAGCCAGAAAACCGCTGTTTTAAATGGGGTCGACTCGAAAGAGCCGTCATACCCAATTTCTTCTTTTAGTTCTCGTGCCAAGGCCTCAAATTCAGACTCTCCGTGATCCCAGCCACCGCCAGGCAAATTCCAGGTTGTTGAATCTTGCTCTTTATTAACAAGAACTCTGCCATCGCTATCACGAATAACCGCTTTCAATGAAACCCTGTAAAACGTGTTTGGATATTGAGAGGTGTGCGAAGTCATGATTACATTATACAGACAATGAGACCCGTATGGGTCTCATTTCAATGTGTCGTACTTGGCTGGGATGGAGGGATTCGAACCCCCGAATGCCGGGACCAGAACCCGGT
>CAMEGH010000084.1 GCA_945916045.1 uncultured Candidatus Saccharibacteria bacterium | reverse complement strand
TTTGTTCTTCCAAAAAATCTTCGCTTCGTAATCAAACCCAAGGCCAATCAAGCCAATAGAACTCACAATCAACTGCAAAATTGAACCCAGCACCACGCCGAGCGCCACACCCATAATGCCGCCGTCAAATACTTCGTAGCCAAAAATCGTGATGCCGCCCGTAAAGAACACGGCGCCAATAATAATCCCGATATTGTAGATGGTCGGCGCCAACGCATAAAACGCAAACCGCCCGACCGCCTGTTGCATGCTAGCAATTACTGTGGCGATCGCAAACAAGAACGGGTTCACCGCAATCACGCGCATCATACTGGTGGCCAGCGCCATGCCCGATTCACTCAAGCCCGGCGCAATAATATATTTCAAAAGCGGTTCGGCAAAAATGATAATCAACACACTCGTTGCGAGCGTAATCAGCGCCATAAAATTGATTAAGCTAGACGAAAGTTGCCAGGCAGATTTTTTATTTCCCGTCGCCAAACGCTGGTTAAATACCGGAATAAACGTGACGCTCAGCGCGCCCGAAACGAGGATAAAAAACATAAAATCGGGAACCGTAAACGCCGCCGTATAAGCGTCGATCCCCACTTTATAGGTGTCGTAATACAGCCCGTTCAGAATGCGATCGCGCAAAATTCCCAACAAGCTTGAAAGTAGCGTCGAGCCCGCCAGCAATGCCGCCGCCAGCTGCACCGTAATGCGCTGATTCAGCTTTAGCACTGCTCGACGAACTCGACCCATCGTGGTTTCCTATTACGAGTGAAGCGCCGCTTCTTTTGGAAGTTTTGCGTCCTTCAAATATTCGTTGACTGCTTCTTCTTCAAGCGTTTCTTCCTCTAACAAGCCCTTGGCAAGCGCGTCAAGACTTGCGCGGTTTTTGGTAATTACCAATTCGGCGCGCTGCGAAGCTTCTTTAATCAAACGCTCAACTTCTTCGTCAATTATCTTGGCGGTTGCGTCGCTATACGGGCGTTCTTGTGTCATTTTATCGAACACCATGCCGCCGTTATCACTATGGAACACTTGGTCGCGTAGTTTTGATCCCATGCCTTGTTCGATCACCATGTCGCGGGCAATTTCGGTCGCCTTGCGCAAGTCAGAACCGGCACCAGTCGTAATACCGTCACTGCCATAAAGGATTTTTTCTGCCACTCGGCCACCCATAGCGCGCGCCAAAATATCTTTAAATTCGTACACGCTGGTGTAACTTTTATCTTCTGGCGGAAGGAACCACGTCACACCGCCTGTGCCGCCGCGCGGGATAATCGTCACCTTGTGCACTGGGTCGCTGTCTGGCAACACGTGCCCAACAATCGCGTGGCCCGCTTCGTGGTAGGCGGTCAATTCTTTTTCGCGCTCGTTCATTACTTTGGCTTTTCGTTCTGGGCCAATTGCTACTTTTTCAAACGCCTCAGTCAAATCAGCGTTACTAATCTTTTTGCTATTACGGCGTGCGGCTATAATCGCTGCCTCATTAGCAATGTTCGCCAAATCCGCACCACTTGAACCGGCTGTTTTAGCGGCAAGTTTGTCGATTTTTACGGTATCGTCGGTTGGCTTTTTCTTGAAGTGTACCTTCAAAATTGCCTCGCGGTCTTTGCGTTCTGGCAGCATAATATTGGTGCGGCGGTCGAAACGGCCAGGGCGAAGGAGCGCCGGGTCAAGCACGTCGGCACGGTTGGTTGCAGCGAGCACAATCACGTTTGTACCAGTTTCAAATCCGTCCATTTCCACCAAGATTTGGTTGAGCGTTTGTTCACGTTCGTCGTGGCCACCGCCCATACCGCTGCCGCGCTTGCGACCAACGGCGTCGATTTCATCGATAAAGATAATCGCCGGGCTGTTTTTCTTGGCTTTGGCAAACAGATCGCGCACACGGCTCGCACCAACACCCACAAACATTTCCACAAATTCCGAACCAGAAATCGAGAAGAATGGTACATTCGCTTCACCCGCCACGGCGCGCGCCAACATCGTTTTACCGGTACCCGGGCTACCGACCAGCAATACACCTTTTGGAATTTTTGCGCCCAAATTTTCGTACTTTTTCGGGTGCTTCAAAAAGTCAACAACTTCTTCTAAATCTTGCTTGGCTGCTTCGTTGCCGGCAATATCATTAAACAACACCTTTTCCTTATCAAGCCCGTACAATTTCGCTTTTGATTTTCCAAAGCCCATCGCCTGGTTATTTTGGCCTTGCGCTTGGCGCATCATCATCATAAAGAAGCCGATAATCAAGATGGTTGGGATCAAAATAATCGCCAAATTCCACATTGTTTCGCCCGTGCGTGACGGTTCACGGTCTTCTACGACGTTTTGCTTAGCCTCTTGCGAAAGCGTATCTTCGCGCAGCAACGTGGCTACACCGCCCTGGATGTAGGATTTTTGCGTCGGGTCATCTTGGCCTTTTTCGGTAATTTTTAGATTGCCGCCTTGGCCTTCAATTTTAGTAATTTCGCCGTTATTTGCGCGGCTAATCACCTCAGAAATCGGCACTTCATCAAGGTTTTCCTGCGGATTAATAATTGCAAATACTGCCAGCGCAGCCACTACAATCACGCCCCAAAAAAGCGTAAGTCGTAAAAAGTTTGCGGCTTTCTTATTCTGGTTTGGTCGTTTCGGGCCTTTCGGAGTTTTTGGAGCTGCCATAAATAAGGTTGTTTTCCTTTCTATTATTCAAGATAATTTCCCACTCTTATCTATTATAGCGCTAGTTTGCCGTTTTTATAAGGGTAAATTTTGTTTTCGTGAACAAAAGAAATGCGCGCGGGCCAATCGAGAATTTTGCGCCCGGTTTTGCGGTTTTGATTGCCAATAGCGCGCGGGCAATTTGCGGGCGCGTGCAAGCAATATCGCTCGCCAGAAGCGTCGTGCGCAGCACTTCTTGCGCCACAATAGCAGGGGTCATAATGTAGAAATGCCGTTCGTTGGTAACTAGTGTAGAAAGCTCTGATTCAATCGTGTGGCGCGCCAAAGTTTGCGCCAACCACAGCGCCATAAGTTCATTTTTGGCAGCGGCAGGAAGCGCGGCAATTTTTGGGCGAATACGGTTGCGGGCGTAAATAGATTGCTGATTAGTGGTGTCTTCGTGCCATTGCAGCTGGTGTTTTTTAGCATACGTATATAACTCTGCTTTACTGTGCCACAACAGCGGCCGCCACACATCCGGCGCACCCATTGCCGCCACGCCGCGCCAGCCAGTGCCACGCTGCAACTGCAAGGCGATCGTTTCCAGTACGTCGTCTTGGTGGTGCGCTACCACTAATGTGCCGTTATGTTTTTTGGCAACTTGGCGCAAAAATTCATACCGCTTTTGGCGAGCCTCCGCCTCTGATACATCCGCCCCTAGGTGCAAATGCGCACCCGAAAATCCAGCACCATACTGCGCCGCCAATGCCTGCACAAAGGCATATTCTGCGTCACTTTCCGCCCGAATCCCGTGATGCACATGCGCCACCACCAGTTTTTTGCCGCCCGCGC
>CAMEGH010000083.1 GCA_945916045.1 uncultured Candidatus Saccharibacteria bacterium | reverse complement strand
GCCGAATTTGCCTGGGAAAAATAAATTTTGCAGGATAGTTAGAAGAACTGGTTTAGTCGTTCAAAATCTGGCTTGAGCGTTTTTGAATTATTGATAGTTTTGCGCAGCGTGCGTGCGTCGCGGTAGCGCGTTAATTCCCAAAGTGTCGTCATAATAAGCATAAATGGCGACGTTGAGCGCACGTCGTTGAGGCTCATCAACTTGTCTAAAAATTGTTGTAGCGCGGCAGATTGTTCTTTGGTAAATTGCGCTGGATATACGCGCATCAGCAAAAATCGTACCAGCATATAGAGCAAAAAGAGCGCCAGCCCAATCGGCAAAATTGGCAAAAGCAATATCCACCACCATGCGCTAAAATGATACGCAAGCAGCCAAACCCCAATAATAAGTAGCACAAAAATAACGCCAACAACAAGCGCAATTATGTTGAGTACTTTGCGGCCGGCGTAGACGCCAACGGCGCGGAGGGTGCGGGTGGTGTTCATGGTTTTAGTGTAGCATAGTTTGGTTGCGGTTTGGCTTCTCTGGTAATTGCGACGAGCGGGCGAGAATTGAGTTTGTATAAGAGATGGGCAAGCTAATCTTCCCTTGTGGTATAACAATATGGAAAGATTTATACCGCCTATCCAGACAGAAGAGACAAAGAGTGAAAAGCTACCAACCGTGAATGAAATGGGAGGTGTGGTAATTCGTTCGCATGAAGATTTTGATAGTTGCAGTGATTCTGATGATGCGGAGTATGATAGTAATATCCAAACGAGAACATTCGATGAGGTGATAGAGAGCTTGCTTACTAACGACGAGATAGACGCGCTGGTGAGTGCGATTATGGATAAGGATACGGATCGTGTGGAGTTTCTTGTCGGGGAAAAGCGCAACGAGACATGGGCAGAGGCGAATGCTGAAGGTTCATCTAGACGTGGTTATGGCGACAAGATTTTTGATTTGAGGCTTGTCGAAGAATCTGCGGTTAGTCATGTTCGCCT
Source organism: uncultured Candidatus Saccharibacteria bacterium (assembly GCA_945916045.1). Lineage (GTDB taxonomy): Bacteria > Patescibacteriota > Saccharimonadia > Saccharimonadales > Saccharimonadaceae > CAMEGH01. Next base: position 2,533 of record CAMEGH010000083.1, on the reverse strand, counting down.
TCTTCAGTTAAGGTCGCAGGCGTAAAATAGGATTTTTCTTTGTTGGGCGAGGTTCAGAAAAGTGAAGCATAGTATGAAGTGCTATACTAAAATCAGATGACTAAATCTGCTAATTTATTCCACAAACTCCCCACTCTCGACTTCAAAGACGCCATTTGCGATGCGGTTGATCGCAATCAGGTGACGATTATTACCGCCGAAACAGGGGCGGGTAAAAGCACGCAAGTGCCGCAATATTTGGCGGAACACGGCTATACGCGCGTGATCGTAACGCAACCGCGGATTTTGGCGGCGCGGAATCTCGCCAAGCGTGTGCGAGAGGAATGGGCGGAGCGAAATACCGAGGACTCAAGCGAAATTATTGGCTACCGCACGGCACACGAGCGCGATGACAGTGGCAACACAAAGGTATTGTACTGCACCGATGGCTTACAACTGGTACGCGAACTTACCGGGGTCGGCACGAACGAAAAGCAAGTGCTTGTGCTGGATGAAGTTCACGAATGGAACGAAAACATGGAAGTGTTGGTGGCGTGGGCGAAGAAGCGTTGCCAAGAAGAGCCGACGTTCAAGGTAGTGATTATGAGTGCCACGATCGAGACGGACGCGTTGGGCGAATATTACGGGTCTGACGCGATTATTAACGTGCCGGGGCGTTATTTTGAAGTGAAAAAGCGAGCGGGGGGTGACGTCCTGCATGAACTATTTCTGCAACTTGATACGCCAGGACGAAACATTTTAACATTTTTACCAGGCAAAGCCGAAATCCAAGATATTACCGACGCTATTGCCAAAAAAGCCCAAGATGCAGGCGTGCCGATTATTCCACTCCACAGCCAACTCGAAGCAAAAACGCAGCAAAAAGCCTTCGCCAGCTACCCGAACGGCAAGATTATCTTGGCGACCAACATCGCCCAGACCAGCGTAACGATCGACGATATTGATATGGTGATTGACAGTGGATTAGAGCGCCGCAGTGAAGTGCGAAACGGTGTGGAAGGGCTGTTTATTGCGCAGATTTCACAGGCCGATAGTTTGCAGCGAGCCGGTCGTGCGGGCCGCACCAAGCCGGGCGAGTACATTTTAGCGCCGTATGATACCATGCCGTGCTTGCCGTTTGACGAGCGTGAGGAGTACCCGACACCAGAGATTCTCCGCAAGCACATCGACCGGCTGACGCTGCGCCTCGCCAACGTTGGTATCGACATTGAAATGCTTGATTTTTACCACGACCCGAGCAAAAAGGCGATTCAGCGTGCCAAACGAACCTTGCGTGCGCTTGGTGCCATGACGGTGCAAGGCGAAGTGACGAACATTGGGCGTGCGATGGAGCGCTTCCCGGTGGAATCGAGCTATGCGCGCATGCTGATTGAGGGTGAGAACTATAGCAAAGAAGTACAGGCAAAACTTGCGGCAATCATCGCCATTCAAGAAGTTGGCGGTATTATCAAAGGTGGTACCAAATATACTGGTTGGCGCAAATTAACCAGGCAAGCAAAGTCCGATTTGCTCGCGCAGTACGAGGTATATTTGCAGGTTCCAACTATTCTGCCAGAAAAGCTCGAAGATATCGGCATTATTAGTAAAAACATCGCCAAAGCCGAAGAGGTAATCGAGCGATTGCACCGGGATTTGCAATTGCAAGCCGAAGAGCTTTCGCCTATCAAAAAAGAAGAAGAAACGCCGCTTTTGCGCTGTATTGTTGCGGGGCAAATTGACCAACTGTGGGTTATGAACGACCACGCCAAAGCCGAGCATATTTTTACCGGCAAAGAGCGCGAACTGTCGGGCAGTAGCGTGGTGCGTAACCCAAAAATGATTGCCGGCGCACCGTTCGACCTTGAGGTGCCGACGCGCAAAGGCTTGCAAACGCTCCATTTAGTAACGGGCGTTACGCTGGTAAATACCGACTGGCTGCTTGAACTCGCAGGTGATATATTTTCGAATCGCCGCGGCAAAATTATCTACGATCCGCGCCTGAAATGTTTGGCCGAGCGTCAACAAATTCGCGTGGGCAAGAAAGTGTTCGAAGGCCAGTCAAAACCGCTACTGGAAGATTCAAAGCAAAATCACAAATTATTCGTGCGTGAATACGCCAAGTGGGCGCATAGCCAGTTAGAAAAAGAAGGGCGCAATTTATCAAAATACCACCGCCATGTGCCACGGATTACTTTGCGTGATGTCGAGCAATTCGTGAAACAGCAGTTGAGTGGCATTATCTCGCTCGATCAGCTTTCGTCGCAGCAAAAGCGCCAAGCAATTGCGCTTACCAAGCTCGAAACGTATTTGGGCGATGATTTTATGCTGCATTTGGGCAGGCCACGCCAGCCGCAGCACCACAAAAAAGACAAACGGCGACACGGGTGGCAGCCAAAACACAAGCGCAAACACCACCGCGAACGCTAACATTTTGGCCGCGGCAAAATTGGTAACGCGCCGCCGCAAACCGCTCGTGCTATACTAAAAGTAATGATGTTTCTGGCGGCCATCACGGCAATTATTCTTCCGCTCATTTTGATTGTTGGGCTTCGTA
>CAMEGH010000082.1 GCA_945916045.1 uncultured Candidatus Saccharibacteria bacterium | reverse complement strand
TAAAACAAAAACTCCGCCCATAAAAGCGGAGTTTTTGCGTAGCGAACTGTGCTTATTCGATCGCTTCTTCGACAGACGTTTCTGGTCCGCGAAGGAGGTCGTACAAGAAGAATCCGAGCGCACCACCAAGGATTGGCGCCACAATGTAGACGACAATCGAGAAGATATCATGCACTGGGAATTCTACCGCTTGAAGGCTGAGCGCCAACGCCGGGTTGACGATTGCGTGTGCTTGCGCAAACACGGCCGCGCCACCTGCGATTGCGAGTGCCACAAAGAGCCCAAGCCCGACAGTCAATGCCTGCGCAGTGCGATCTTTCTTCATGCGTAGTGCAGCTGAAACAGCGAACGCAAACAATACTGCGCCGATCATTTCAGCAAAGAAGATGTACCAGACGCTTTCAGTTTCGCCCGTTACTGGCGTAACAGTGAAGAGCGCCTGTTGGCCGCCCATCATCATGGCTTGTTCGTCAACTTGCGCAAGGTTTGCGTAGCTGGTCATTACTACGAGCGCGAGCATTGCACCAAGTGCTTGCGCCACAACGTAGCCAAGCGCGCGCTTTCCGCTAATTTTACGAGTTACCCATGCGCCAACTGTGATGAGCGGATTGACATGCGCTCCCGAAAGGGCGCCGATCATTAGCACGATCGCTACGAGCGCGAATCCCATAAAGAATGCGTTGCCCTGGATTGAGAGTGCAACCGCGGCAAGCACAAACGTGCCGATAAATTCAGCCACGAGCGCAGTGGTCATAAGCTGGCCTTTGCTGCTTGCTGCTGTTTTTGCTGAACTTTTTGTCGTTGTGGCAGCCGCCTTGACGGTCGTTACTTTGGTAGTAGTTTGCTTCTTTGCGGCGGTCGGTTTCGACTTCTTCGCGGAAGCGGCTTTTTTCGTTGCCATACAATTTCCCTCCATTATCTTAGAAATATACGTTTAGTATAGCATAAGCCAAAAGTGGTATACTAGCGTTATGGGATTATATGTACGAAAAGACGACCAACGCTCGAAGTTGCAAGAACGAATTGCCGCCGAGCTGCAAGAAAAAGCCAAGAAAAATACCGATATTGAGCCGACCACGATTGATGGCGTCGACGATTCCGGCTATATGGATAACACCAAAAGCTCTTCGGGACTGTTGGGCGTATGGCTGGCGCTACTGGTGGTTGGCATCGGCGTGATACTTTGGTTGATTGTGCGTTCGTAGGTGTTTTGCGCGGGTTTTAAAGTGTGCGTAGAGGGGTTCTCGTGCTATACTATCAACAGATATGAACGAGATTGAAGTAATAAAAAACGAGTTGCTTGCGCGCGTGGCAACATCAGACGCGCCACAAGAAATTATGCGCGCCACCGAACTGAAGGCGCTATACGGAAAAATTGCGACATTACCTGGCCCAGAACGCGGAGTATTTGGCAAAGCGGTGAACGCTATGAAGCAAGAATTGTTGGCGGCGATTGAAGCGCGCGACGCTGAACTTTCTAAGGTGGATTTGCCACCAATCGACGTGACCGCGCCAATGGACGTGAATGCGCCGTTGCCGGCGCTTTTGCCAAGCGAACAAGGTTCGATTCATCCGCTCATGCGCGAAATCGAAACAATCTCTGACATCTTCAATCGCATGGGCTATGTTACCGAAGAGTCGCGCGAAATCGACGACCAATTTTACATGTTCGAAAGCCTCAACTTTCCAAAAGATCACCCGGCGCGCGATGATTACGACACGTTCATGACCGAAGAAACCGATGCGAATGGCGACCGCCTGATTGCGCCGGCGCACACGTCGAATATGCAAAATCGTACGCTTAAAAAGTACGCTCACCAGCTTGCAAATGGCGAAGCGATCGCTGCAATCGTGCCTGACAGGGTGTTTCGCAATGAAGATCTAGACGCACGCCATGAACATACGTTTTACCAAGTAGAAGGCGTATACGTGGCAAAGGGTGTAACTGTCGGTAATTTGATTGCGACGCTGCAAGCGTTTTTGCAGGAATATTACGGAAAAGAGCTTGAAGTTCGCGTAAATCCGTTCTACTTTCCGTTTACGGAACCGAGCTTTGAATTTGCACTGAGCTGCCCGTTTTGTGAAGGCAAAGATGCTAACTGCAAAGTGTGCTCTGGCGAAGGGTGGATTGAGTTGCTCGGATGTGGCATGATTCATCCAAACGTACTAAAAGCTGCCGACATCGACCCTACTGTGTACACCGGATTTGCGTTTGGTTGTGGCATCGACCGCCTCGTGATGATGAAATACGGCATCGAAGATGTGCGCCATTTTCAAAGCGGTAAATTAGACTTTTTGAGGCAGTTTTAAGGAGGCGATATGAAAGTAAGTTTGAACATAATAAAACAATTTATCGATGTCGACCTCCCTCCGATTGACGAGCTGGTAGCGCGCGTGAATGCGCAACTTGGCGGCGTGGAAGAAGTGATTAATCTTGGCGAAAAATATAAAGATGCGTGTATCGTGCGAGTTGCTTCAGCCGAAAAACACCCTGATGCCGATAAGCTGACTGTGTGTAAAGTGGATGATGGCGGTGCGGTTGAAGGCATTGATCGAGATGAAAATGGTTACGTGCAGGTGGTGTGCGGTGCACCAAACGTAGCGGCGGATATGTGGGCGGTATGGTTGCCGCCAAAAGCAACCGTACCAAGTACCTACGGCGACGCCGAACCGTTTGTGTTAGATGCGCGCAAGCTCCGCGGCGTGCTGAGCCAAGGAATGTTGGCGGCGGGTGATGAGCTTGCCATCAATAGTGATCACGATGGCATTATTGCACTGCAGGAGCGTGATCTTCCGAACGGGAAAACATTGCAGGCGGGTGCATCATTTGCGGATGTCTTTGATTTGAACGGTTACGTGATTGATATTGAAAACAAGATGTTTACACACCGCCCAGATTTGTTTGGACAGCTTGGCGTGGCGCGTGAAATTGACGCAATTCTAAAAGGTGTCACTACGCCGGAAGACGGTTTTCAAGATACACGCTACAAAAACCCAGAGTGGTACTGGATGCTGCCGCAGTTTGCTGAAGTTGCTGAATCGCTCCCGCTTGAAACCTTCAACAACGCACCAAAAAACGTGCCGCGCATTATGTTTGCCGTGATGAAAGACGTGCAGGTTGCGCCGAGCCCGCTATGGCTCCAGTGTGCGTTGGTGGCAATGGGCGCAAAGCCGGTGAATAACGTGGTTGACGCGACAAATTATTTGATGCTAATGACCGCGCAACCAACCCACGCCTACGATTACGATAAGATCCGGGGGCAAAAGATTGGTGCTCGCATGGCCACGCAGGGCGAAAAAATCATGCTTTTGAATGATAAAACGTATGTGCTTTCTGGCGATGATATTGTGATTGCCGACGCCGAAGGCCCGATTGGCCTGGCCGGAATTATGGGTGGCGCGGATAGCGAAGTGAGCGAATCTACCAATACAATCGTGCTGGAAGTCGCTACATTCGATATGTACGCGGTGCGAAAAACTGCCATGCGCCATGGTGTGTTTACCGACGCGTTAGCGCGGTTTAACAAAGGCCAAAGTC
>CAMEGH010000081.1 GCA_945916045.1 uncultured Candidatus Saccharibacteria bacterium | reverse complement strand
CCGTATTTGCAGCGAACATCGACGGACACACTCCCGAAAGTGTTCTTGCCGAAGAGCTTTTGGCGATTGAGCGCGAATTTTACCTCCACCTTTCAATCGATCGCGACGCGCAATCAATCGTGCTGCTGGCGCACAAAAACGGCGGTGTCGATATCGAGTCGCACTCTACGGACGAATTTTTCCGCCTGCCAATTACCGACAACGTCGACGACACAAAAACGCTCCAATTAGCAGAATATCTCGAGCTTGAAACGCACGAATTTGCGCTTGGTGAATTGGCAAATAATTTGCTTACCTGCATGCGCCAAAACGATGCAACCTTGCTTGAAATTAACCCGCTCGTTCTTACAAAAGAGGGAAAATTAGTGGCAGCTGATTGCAAAATGGAGCTCGATAATGCCGCAGCGTTTCGCCACCCAGACTGGAATTTTTACGACACACCCGCGAGCGCAAACTTTGTAACACTGAATGAGCAAGGTACGGTTGCAACGATTGCGAACGGCGCAGGGCTTGCTATGGCAACGGTTGACGCAGTGCAGGCGGCCGGCTACCAAGCGGCGAATTTTCTTGATATTGGCGGGGGCGCAACAAAAGAAACGATCCTGCGCTCATTTAAACAACTAGGCGAATATTCACAGCTCGAAGCAATCGTGATTAATATTTTTGCCGGCATCACCCGCTGCGATGAAGTTGCCAAAGCGATTTTGGCTGCCAAGGCAGAAATTAGCGATCTACCACCGCTCTTTATTCGGCTAGAAGGTACAAACGTCACACTCGCAAAAGAGTTGCTTGCCGAAAGTGATGTACCACTGTACACCTCCCTCGCTGATGCTATTCAAGCAATAGGAGGTTCTCGTGCCTAACCTTTTTGCACCCGAACGCGTTATCGTACAAGGCATTACCGGCACCCACGGTTCGTTCCACACGCGCGAAATGCTTACTTATGGCACGCAGATTATCGCCGGTACATCACCAAACAAAGCCGGCACAAAAGTTCACGGCGTACCGGTGTACAAAACCATCGCCGACATCCAAACAGAGCAGGGGAGCGTGGACGCGAGTATCATTTTTGCCCCTGCCCCATTCGCCAAAGCTGCCATTATGGAAGCAATCGATGCCGATATTCCGCTGATACTCTGCATCACCGAAGGGATTCCCGTTCACGATATGCTGGCAGTTAAAAAACGCCTCGCCACGAGCACTTCCCAATTGATTGGCCCAAATTGCCCTGGCATCATCACCCCTGGTCACGCCAAACTTGGTATTATTCCTGCCACTATTACCTCGCCAGGTTCAGTCGCTATTGTGAGCCGCTCAGGGACACTCACCTACGAAGCAGTCGCCGGATTAACAGCGGCTGGCATTGGCCAAAAAAACATAGTTGGGATTGGCGGCGACACCATCAAGGGTATGAGTTTTGTTGATTGCTTACAGCAATTCGAAGCCGACGCCGACGTTTCCGCCATCGTGCTGATTGGTGAAATTGGCGGCAAAGACGAACTCCGCGCAGCCGAATATATTGCCGCGCACGGCACAAAACCAGTTGTCGCCTACATTGCCGGACAATATGCCCCGCCAAACGTGCAGCTTGGCCACGCCGGCGCCATCTTAGGATCCGAGCAAGAATCAGCCAGCGCCAAAAGTACCGCACTTTCTCAGGCAGGCGCTACGGTCGTCGAAAGCGTCACCGCTATCGCCAGCACCTTGCAACATCATCTTAAAAAGGAACAATCATGAGTCATATTGCTATCGACGCGCGCATTATCAATAGCTCCACTGGCCGCTACGTCGAGCGCTTGGTGCATTATCTTGAAAAAATTGATACCACCAACACCTATACTATTCTCGTCCGCCAAAAGGATGTTGATTTTTACACGCCAACGAACCCAAATTTTACCGTACGAGTAGCCGATTTTGCGGATTATTCTTTTGCCGAGCAAACAGGATTTTTGCGATTGCTCAACGAGCTGAACGCTGATTTGGTGCATTTTTGCATGCCTCAACAACCAATCCTATATCGCAAACTACACGTCACTACTGTGCACGATCTGACGCTATTAAAAACCTATAATTCCGACAAGAACTGGCTCGTGTTTCGCGCCAAGCAACTCGTTGGCAAGATGGTTTTTAAAGTACTCTGCCACACAAGCGCAAAGATTTTTGTGCCGACAAATTTTACAAAACAAGAGCTTGAAAACTTCAGCTACGCCGCGACCAACAAAACCATCCTCACTTACGAATCAGCCGACAAATTACAAGCCGGCAAAGTAGAGAAGTACGACCACCCTTTTTCCGAATATTTGCTGTATGTCGGGCAACAAAGTGATTACAAAAACCTTGTACGCTTAGCCGAAGCGCACCAGCAAATGCTAAAAACTCGCCCGCAACTTGGCTTGATTTTAGCTGGCAAAGTAAACGCCAGCGCGCAAAAAAACAAAGCGCTGTTTGAAAAGCGCGGCTACAAAAACATCGTTTTCACTGGCTTTATCCCGGATGAACAGCGTGATTGGCTCTACGAACACTGCGCCGCCTACGTTTTCCCCTCTCTTATGGAAGGGTTTGGCCTGCCTGGCCTTGAAGCTATGCGACAGGGCGCGCCGGTAGTAAGCAGTAGTGCCACCTGCCTACCCGAAGTATACGGCGACGCGGCGCACTATTTCGATCCGCTCGACACCAACGATATGCAGCGCGCCATCGAAGAAGTGTTAACCAGCAAATCTCTTCGGCGAAAGCTCGTAAAAAAGGGAAAGGCCAAGCTAGGTGATTATTCGTGGGAACGCATGGCGCGCCAAACCTTGGCTGGCTACGAATCGGCACTGGCAGAAGTAGCTGAAGCAAAAAAATAGCACCGCGGTGCGTTGCAGTGCTATTTTGTAAGTTAACTATACTTATTTTCGCTCAATAATGAGCTTGCGTTCGCGCCCTTCGCCTTCTGAATGTGTGGTAATGTCGCTATATTCAGTGGCCACTTTATGCACCACGCGTCGGTCGGCCGCGTTCAAGCCAACCGCGTACGGTTCGCCCGTTTCGCGCACGCGCTCCATCCATCCGTGAGCTTTTTCGGCCAATTTATCGGCGCGTTGTTTCTTGTAATCTGCTACGTCGACATTCAGGCGCGTCAACTCTGCATCGCTTGCGTGCAACATACCAATCACTAAGGTTTGAATACTGCGCAATGTTTCGGCGTTGCGGCCAATCAGCAAGCTGTTTGCGTCGCTTGATGCTACCGAAACGGTAATCACGTCATCTTCAACATGCGCCGTGACCTCTGGGTTCACTTCAAAAAACGACACCATATCTTGCACGGCTTTTACTGCTAGCTGAACGGATTCTTCTCTGCTGATCATTTCTTCTTCCCCTTTTTCTTTGTTGTGTTTGCTACAATTCGAACTGTAGTAGGGGAGTTGGCGCTCGATTTTTTGGCTTTTTTGTTGGTCGATTTTTGCGATTTCGCGGGAGCTTTTTTGACTGGCTTCTTCACCGCTGCCTTCGAATTTTTGACGTTCTTCGCCGGGCTAATCACCTCAATTTCATCCGACACAACAGCT
>CAMEGH010000080.1 GCA_945916045.1 uncultured Candidatus Saccharibacteria bacterium | reverse complement strand
CTACCAAGGAAAACAGCTCACTTTCGATGGTGGGCTTTTTTCTTTAAACATGAAAAAGCCCCGAAAAATCGGGGCTACTTCGGCAACCAATCGCTGGCGGCTTACTCTTTTTCGGAGTTTGCAGCTTCATCCTTTTCGAGGATCGCAACGATTTGATTGCGAAGATTCTTGAGGATCTCGATGGCTTCGCGAGCGTGGTGAGATTCTTCAACACCCATTGCTCGGGCGTATATCTTCACCACACCGCCCCCAAAATTATCCTGGGGAAGAGATTTTTCAATCTCACTAATTGCCTTATTAAGCTCATCGCGTATCACGCACAGATCGTCACGGCTCAACATGACTTCCTCCAAAAAATTGTCGTTGGAAATCGCCATGGATATGACGATCGGATCGCTGCCAGCGGGCAAAAATCCGACTGTCATAGCTATATTTAATATTATAGCATACTTTTTAATTTAATGCAAGCATACCCAAACCCCCCGCCACCCTGTATACTAGCTATACATTAACGAGGAGACGCCCCATGGCTCAGCAAAAATCAGCAACAACAACCGTAAAACGATCGCCCAAATCGCGCAGCAAAAAAGCCGCCGCACCCGCGCACAGCTCGGCAGGCGTGATTGTGCTACAGTGGCTTACTTACGCCTTTTGGGGGTGGCTGATTGTAGGGCTAATTTGGCTACTGAGCGTAATTTTGCTCAACGCTATTATGGACGAACCAACTGCCAACGCCGTTCCGTACGCAATTGCCGCCAGTGTTGTGGTGTTGCCACTCGCCTTTTTGTGCGACCTTTTTTACCGCAAACGCGAACCCGCCAAAAAAGCAGGCGGCGCCGGCATTGTGCTGATTCTGCACACGGTAGTTTACGCGCTTTTAGGAATTGGCGCGCTGATTATTGCCATTTTTACCGCGCTCAATTTGGCAATTAACACTGGTGAAAATAAACCGCAGCTCATCACGCTCGCAGTCGCTGGATTTGCCGCGTGCATGTACGCACTGACGTTTTTGCGCACACTCAACCCGTTCAATACCAAATTTGCGGCGCGTCTGTATAGCTACGGCATGCTGGTGGTGACGCTTGGGCTGCTGCTATTTACTATTACCGGGCCGCTCGCGAGCAGCATTGCCACGCGCGACGACCGCCGTATCGAAGAAAACATCGCCAATTTGCAGTACGCCATCGACGAATATACCATGACACACAACCAACTGCCTGATTCGCTCGATAATCTTTCGACCGAACTTGAATATACCGACGAAGCCAAGCGCCTTGTAAACGACGGCGTCGTTACCTACAAAAAAGAGCACGCCACCACCGAGCAAGACGGCAGCGACACCGTAGCACGCCACCATTACCAACTATGTGCAGAATTTGCCCACGAGCGCAAAGCCGATGAAGCGCAAAACGACAGCTATCGCTCGTTCACTGATTTCGAAGCACATGGCGCGGGTGAGGTATGTTTTAAACTCACCGTTGACATCTAATTAAACTAATTCAAAAAATAGCCCTTACAACCTCCCCCAACCTATGTATAACTGGAATATGGCAGGAGAGGTGTACGCAAACAGACAACAAAACGTACGTTACCCACGGGTAACATGCCGGGGCAAAAACGCCCCAATGCCATAAGACCGTAGAGATTTCTGCGGTCTTTTTTGTTCGCTACGTGCCAGAATTGGCGCAGGAGCGGGTTTATTATTTACTACTAAAAAAGGGAGAAGCGCCATGTACAAAGGCCGACATCGCCACACAGAAACACTAACCGAATGGGAGGGAACCGACCCCGAACGCGAAAGTACCGCCGAGCGTGTGCAATTAAAAATGGGCGAGCACGCCACAGATGAAGCCTTTCATTTTTTAGGTGAAGTGGACAGCCCATACAAACACATTCAGGAAGCAATCAATGCGCGTGTAATCGACCAGCCGGCCGCAGCACAAGCAATTGTAATAGCACTTGAAAAATCATCCGTACGCCCACCTGGCGACAACCGACCAAAAACATCAATCGCACTACTTGGCCCGACCGGCACTGGCAAAACCGAAACTGCCCGCGCTCTTGCCGAAGCACTTACAGAAGAGGGCGAAGAACCAAACCTGATCAAAATTGACTGCTCGGCCTTTAGTAATGGCCATGAAGTTGCCAGCCTTGTCGGCTCACCTCCCGGATACGTCGGCGGCGATATAGAACCGCTTTTAAGCGCCGATAACGTCGAAAAACCAGGTACAGTTATTCTGTTTGATGAAGCAGAAAAAGGCCACCCAAAACTCCATCAGCTCCTTCTGCAAGTTATGGACGACGGTGAAATTACCCTCAGCAGAGGCGAGGTGACGAATTTCAGGAATACAGTAGTTCTATTTACTAGCAACGCTGGCGCACAAGAAATCACCAAAGAAACGAGCAGTAACAGCACAGGCTTTTCATTCAATACAGAGCGCACTGCTCTTGATATGGACCGTATTGATCAGTCAGCCAAAAATGGCTTTAAAAAGCACTTTCGCCCAGAGTTTGTAAACCGCCTGGATGATATGGTTACTTTCCGCCCTCTTTCCGAAGAGGCGCTCCATAAAGTGCTGGATGTAAAGCTTGGTGCGCTAAACGAATTTTACAAAGATGAATACCAGTCGGTAGTTGACCTTAGCCCCGCAACACGAGCACGTTTGGTCGCGCAAGCTGCCGAAGAACCAGAGTTTGGTGCCCGCCCGCTGGTACGTGCGCTTGAACAGCGAGTACAGGCGCAATTTGGCCGATATATTGGCAACGAAGATGTATATCCCGGTGTACGCGTAAAAGTGTATCATCGCGACGAACTCTCCGACGAGCATGCTGCGCACACTCCCGATGAATTTGTTTTTGCCGCCCGTGAAGACCTGTCGCTCGTTCCAGCAGCACCGCCTGCCACACTTGCTGATGTCTCAATCTCAAAAGACCTCGTGCCAGCCAGCCCTGACCACCAGCTTACTGTCGCTGAGGAAATTTACCGCGATCTACGAAACAGGCGAATCTAAACAGCTATTCGCGCACATTTCCGCCAAATAAAAAGTTCATCCACTGGCTAGCATTACTTGGGCGCTGCGATTCATCAGTGGCGCCCGCTGGCGCTGTCGAGGCATCGGCGGCGGTTGCTTGCGGCGAATTTGCTGGCAAAATCAGCACCTTTTCGCCCGGATCACCATGGCCAAGGCGCTGGCGAACGGCCAGCTTTTTGTATTCTTCACTCTGCAAATAGCGCTGTTCGTATTCGAGCATTTGCATTTCTAGCTCCACCAATTCAACTTCGCGTTGCAATCCATCTACCGTGTGGCGCAGTTCATAATTTTTTTGCATGGCCTGCACCGATCCCCAAATAAAGCCCACAATCACCACAGCAATACCAATAACCATCCCAACTTCGCGGGTTGGATAGCGATATTTTAGGTGATACCACGTGCGGCGAATGTTTATGTTTTTCATTTCTTTTTATAGTATACCACCCCTCGCAAAAAACGCCATTACAGTGGCGCGCGCCAGGGGTTTACGGTATAATAGCGGCAACGGGGGTATAGCTCAGCGGTTAGAGCAGCGGGCTCATAACCTGTTGGTCGCTGGTTCGATCCCAGCTACCCCCACCAAATTTG
>CAMEGH010000079.1 GCA_945916045.1 uncultured Candidatus Saccharibacteria bacterium | reverse complement strand
ACGTAATTTTCGCTTGGAATCAGTTCGATGTTTGTTTTTTGCCGTTCTTGTTCTTGCGCAATCAAGCGAGCAACTTCTTTATCTTGCATGGTCACCTCCGTTGGTTTACTGCTTTTAGTGTACCACTTTTTGGCGTTTTATGCCGTAGGTATAGCTTTGTATATCACGCGTGATATAATAGTAACTATGAGTATTGATACCTACCGACGCAAAATTGGCACCCTAATCCAAGAGACACGCCAAGCTCGTGGCTTTACCCAAGCAGAACTTGCCGACGCACTTGGCACCAGCCAATCAGCGGTCAACCGCATCGAAAAAGGCGGCCAAAACATCAGCGTCGAAATGATTGCGCGCATTAGCGACGTACTAGAAAGCAATATTTTAACGATTAACCATTCTGGCAAAATTAATTTCCGCGTTACCGGCGGGAACAAGCTAAGTGGCGAAATTAACGTAAAAACCAGCAAAAATGCCGCTGTTGGCCTGTTGTGCGCCAGCTTGCTGAATAAAGGCAAAACCACCCTGCGCCGCGTGGCTCACATCGAAGAAGTCAACCGTATTATAGAGGTGCTCCAAAGCATTGGCGTCAAAATCCGCTGGATCAACGACAACAAAGACCTCGAAATTATTCCGCCAAAACGCCTTGAGCTTGAAAATATCGACGTCAAAGCGGCCATGCGCACGCGCTCGATTATTATGTTTTTGGGGCCACTTTTGCACCAGTATGATAGCTTTGCGCTGCCGTTTGCCGGTGGCTGCAACCTTGGTACTCGCACGGTAGAGCCGCACATGACCGGGCTTGAACCATTTGGCCTACAAGTTACCGCCAAAGACGACGAATACGCGGCTACCGCTACACCCAAAGAAGTAGAAAAAGCCATTTTGCTCACCGAACGCGGCGACACCGTCACCGAAAACGTGCTTATGGCCGCAGCGCTCTACCCCGGCACCGTTACCATTCGTAACGCCAGCCCAAATTACATGGTGCAAGACGTATGTTTCTTCCTAGAAAAACTGGGCGTTAAAATCGACGGCATCGGCACGACCACCTTGCGCGTCACTGGCCTGCAATCTATCGACACCGACGTTGAATATTACCCAAGCGAAGACCCAATCGAAGCGATGAGCTTTATTGCGGCCGCGCTGGTAACTGATTCGGAAATTACCATCAAGCGCGCGCCAATTGAATTTTTGGAAATTGAGCTGGCGATTTTGGAAGGCATGGGGATGGAACATTATATCACGCCAGAATATTTTGCCGACAATGGCAAAACACGCCTGGTAGATATTGAACTGCGCCATTCTAATTTAATTGCGCCAAAAGACAAGCTCCACAGCTTGCCGTTCCCAGGGGTGAATATGGACAATTTGCCGTTTCTTGGCCTAATTGCCACCATGGCAAAAGGCCGCACGCTCGTGCACGACTGGAGCTACGAAAACCGCGCGATCTACTTTACCGAACTTGGCAAACTCAACGCCAAAATCGAAATGGTCGACCCACACCGCGTCTACATTAATGGCCCAACCAGCTGGCGCGCCGGCGATGTGGTAGCACCACCAGCCTTGCGCCCAAGTGTGGTAATTTTGCTAGCAATGCTAGCAGCACCAGGCGTTTCAATTTTGCGCGATGTGTATTCGATCAACCGCGGCTACGAAGAGCTTGCCGATCGCCTCAATTCACTCGGCGCAAATATCCAGACGGTGAAAGAAATTTAGCTACCTGCCTGCACGCGTTTGCCAATTTGCGCTATTTACACTAAAGGCAAGTCAAACCCGCCGCTTGCCCGCTGTGCTACAATAGGGAGATTATGAAAGAATCGCTCGCAACATTTTGGCGCTCGCCGACGGTAAAAACCCGCGCTGACCGCGTTATGCACGCCATCATTATTTTGACGCGGCTTTCGCTGGTGGCGGCAATTATTTGGGCGTCGCTTCAGCCAGATTTGCTGACGCTCGCCATGTCGGTTTTAACATTGTGCGCGAGTTTTGTGCCAACATTTGTAGAACGCCGCTATAATTTAAAGCTGCCGATCGAATACCATTTGGTGCTGATTGCCTTTATTTACATGAGCCTATTTTTGGGCGAAGTTGGCGGCGCATATGCGGCATTTTGGTGGTGGGATGTGTTGCTGCACGGTAGTTCTGGCGTGGTGCTGGGCTATATTGGATTTTTGTTTTTGTACATTTTGCAGGCCCGTAAAAAAATCAATCTTTCGCCGTTTTTTATTGCGCTGTTTTCGTTTTTTGCGGCGGTTTCGTTTGGCGTATTTTGGGAATTTTTCGAATTTGGCGCCGACCAGCTATTTGGCGCAAGCATGCAATATGGCAACGAAGATACCATGAAAGACCTGATTGTTGATACGATTGGCGCGGCGATTATTGCGTTTTTTGGCTACCGCTACTTTAAAGACAAACAAGGTAGCCCGATTGAGCGCTGGGTGACGCGATTTGTAGAATTAAACCCGCGATTGGTGAAGAAAAAATAACACTTTCGTGGCAATTTTGTACATATTTTAACAGTGTGGTACAATATGAATATACATCTGCGGGCGTCGTATAGTGGCTAATATACCTGCCTTCCAAGCAAGTGACGAGAGTTCGATTCTCTCCGCCCGCACCACTGTAAGCACCAGTCCAACGCGACTGGTTTTTGCTTTTTGCGCGGCTATGCTTTTGCCACAATCACTACCCCAATCAACCGCAAAATGCTATAATAACACCAATATCTCTAGCAAAAGGAGCACGTATGGCAGACCTTACTCGGCGAATGATGGACGCGCACGCAAATGCGAACGACGATGCGACGGCGCGGCAATTGAACCAATCGTCAGCTCAGCAGGTGGAGCGCGCGCGAAATCAAGCAAATGGCGACGCGGGGGAATCTGCGCAGCCGTCGGCCTACGATATTCTGTTTTCGGAAACGCCAGCGCCAAATGCATTGCTAGAACAAACCAGCGCAGTAGCGATTCGCGAGTCGCTACTGCGCCGCGCCAAAGCCAAGCAGATGGGCATAGATGAAAAGCTTAAATTTAACAATTCAAAACTTGCGAACGGCAGCTACCGCGCCGAAGCATTTAATTCATCTGACGACGAAGGGCGCAAATCCGTACTTGGCACCGCCGACACTAAAAAAGTCCGCGAACGAACGCGCGAAAAAGAAAAACGCGAACACCTTACCACCAAAGACCGCAAGCAACGTTTTAATGCCACAGGCGACGCTGGCAAAAGCGATACTGGCGCACGCGGCGGGCGCCAAAGCTTTAACGCGGGCGGTGGCGGCAGCTTTTCAAAACCAGTGAGCGGCGGCTACAATCCGTACGCCTAAACACCCTTAAACTACTGGCAAACCCGCATTTTTTCTGCTACAATAAGTACGTTCGATAGTGCGAACGCTGTTTTGCAGCGGACAAATAGCATGGCGGATATAGCTCAGTTGGTTAGAGCGCCGGGTTGTGGTTCCGGAGGTCGTGGGTTCAATTCCCATTATTCGCCCCAAATAAAGAACTCTAGGTTTTGGCCTAGAGCTTTTTATTTTGCTCGCTTGCACACTCTGTTATAATTAACGTATATACTCGATAGCTCGATCGGAACAGCCCTGAGCGGTTTTATACCCAGAGGACTGCTCTATCCAATCTTGCTTATTAGACTGTATACGCGTGCCCCGATAGCTCAGTTGGATAGAGCAGAGGACTTCTAAGCCTAAGGTCGTAGG
>CAMEGH010000078.1 GCA_945916045.1 uncultured Candidatus Saccharibacteria bacterium | reverse complement strand
GCGCCAGGTGATGCCCACCCTTACCTGGCGCTTTTTTAGTGTCAAAATTTAGGGGGAGTTTCTCCCCCGTTTCGTTTTTGAAGTGAATTCAAAAACTTACTCCTCCACCTAAAGCACGCACGTGGCGTGTGTGCGCTTTTTGCGCGGAAAATAGCCAGAAATGTAAGTGCCCACCGCGGAGTGCGGTGGGGCTTGTGGGGCTTGACAGATTATGCGTCGGAGGCGGCCAGCTGCAGCGCGTTGTACGCCTGCTTCTTCTCCTCCTCGTCGAAGCTTTCGCTCAGCGAGATCTGCCGGAAT
Source organism: uncultured Candidatus Saccharibacteria bacterium (assembly GCA_945916045.1). Classification (GTDB taxonomy): domain Bacteria; phylum Patescibacteriota; class Saccharimonadia; order Saccharimonadales; family Saccharimonadaceae; genus CAMEGH01. The sequence continues at coordinate 3,424 of CAMEGH010000078.1, read as the reverse complement.
TCGCCCGGCGTCCTCTTGACGAATTCGCCCAGGTGACTGAGGTAGAATTCGGTGTTGCTGAGCCGCTTGATATAGCGCACCTCCGGGACGTAGAGGTCTTCAGGACGGGTTGCGTTCGGGTTGAAGATCAGCACGTCGGTGCGGTAGCCGAACAGTCGCGCCTTGAAGCGCAGTTTGTGGGCGCCGTTGACGCGCTCATCACGGGTGCGCTGGCGGATCTTGCTGGTCGGAATTGCAATGCCCATGGCACTTTCCTTTCGGTCGTCTGTCAAACTCCAATTTTGGAGAGCGACAGTTGGACTAGGTCCAATTTGCTGGCTCTCAACAAAACTTATTATATTTTAGCATAAAAACTAATATCGCGCAAGTGCTTTTCAAAATTAAGCATGCCGATGCGGATTAAACCCCTCGAGCATGCGCTGCAAGCGTTCGTACTCTGCTTGCTCCATGTGTTCAAGGTCGTTATTCGATAACGCGCGCAAAAAGGTGCGGTATAGCCCTATCATATAAGGTCTTCACAAAAAGTAAAATACCTCTGCCGCAAAAAAGCGACAGAGGTGTGGGCGGATGTGTGACGCAGAGACGTTTTAGGTGAACATCTGCTTCAGCGCGGCGCAAATCCGCTCGCGTTCGGGGTTGGAGACTTTGGTGACGAATCCACCGCGCAAATCGCCCTTTTCGCGCCAGATTTCTCCGTGCGTGGTGAGGTAATACCTCCTCCTTTCGGGGGTTTCGACGGGAATAGTCCAGCCGTAGATGATGGCTTGCGTGCCCCTGATTTGCTCGGGATTGTGGCGCCAAGAAGTGCTTTTGATGTTGCGCTTGATGGCGTCGTACGCAGCCGCTTTGAGCTGCAATCCCGAAATGTCTTCCCAGTGAGACGTGGTCTTGCTGGTCTTTCTGGCCGCATCCAGCTCAATCTTGATGCCAGACAGCGCTTCGGCCTCTTCCGGAAAAACCGGCGTCGGGCGGCTCATCACTGCGGCGAGTGAATTCATGTTGCTCCATTCGGATAGAATACGAAAAATCGAACTTACCTACTATAGCAGGGTTTTACGTTATTCGCAAATTTTTGTGGTATTTTTGCCAAAACAGGCGTATACTAAGACGTTATGAAACAGTTACTTGCAAAAAATCATCCCTTACGCATCTTTTGGTTTGCGGCATTATTAACGGTAGGAATCGGCACGTGGGTCGGCTATTTGGAAGGCCTCAGCGGCTTGTGGATTTTTGCTATTTTGCTGGTGTTGGAGCTTACGTTTAGCTTCGACAATGCGGTGGTAAACAGCAAAGTGCTGGTGAATATGAGCGAATTTTGGCAAAAAATCTTCCTGACTGTGGGGATTTTTATCGCTGTATTTGTGGTGCGTTTTATTTTACCAATAGTGATTGTGATGATTGCGGCTGGGCGCAGCTTTATGGACGTGATCGACCTGGCGCTGAATCGGCCAGAAGAATACGGCGAGGTGTTGCACCACGCATCCCCGATGATCGACGCATTTGGCGGTGCGTTTTTACTGATGATTGCGGCGAGTTACTTTATCGATCGCAATAAAACCACCCACTGGATTAAGGGCGAATCGTGGCTGGCGCGTGCGGGCAAGTTTGATAATTTAAAGATTTGTTTGATGTTGCTGCTGGCGGTGGTGCTCTACTTCACCGTTTCGCCGGAGTACCACGCGATTGTACTGATTTCGAGCATTTTGGGTATTTTGCTGCACATTGGGCTGGAGCTGTTCGGGTCGCTCTTTAGTGATGACGAAACCAAGCAAAAAATGCGCAAACAAACAGGCTGGGCGGCGTTTGCTAGCTTTATGTACCTAGAGGTGCTCGACGCCAGCTTTAGTTTTGATGGCGTAATTGGCGCATTTGCCATTACGACCAGTATTGTGCTGATTATTGCAGGCCTTGGTGTGGGCGCAATTTGGGTGCGTTCGCTGACGATTTATTTGCTACGCGCTGGCACACTTTCGAAATATCGCTACCTTGAGCACGGCGCGCATTGGGCGATTATGGCGCTGGGAATTATGATGTTTGTGAAGCTGTATCACGTGGAGCCACCAGAGTGGTTTACGGGCGGAATTGGCTTGGTGTTTATTTTGACGGCGGTCATTTCGAGCGTGATTGAGGCACGGCGCGAGGCGGCGAAAAATGATAGCGATGGAACACTTGTGCGTGAAGTTGCTACGGAAGAGCCTTCCGAAAAAGACGCGCAGAAGTTTAAAAAAGCGCCGAAAACTGCTCGCAAAAAATAACTACTTTTTGCCTTTTGTTTGGCACGCAGCACACTGGCCGGTTAGTTCCACGGTGTGCTGTTTTAGCGTGTAGCCGTGGCGGCCAGCGACGACTTGCAGGATGTCCTCGAGCGTTTCGCTTTCGATGCTTTCGTGCGCGCCGCAAGTTTCGCACATAATGTGGTGATGGTGCGCCTTGAATGGCTCGGCAAGTTCGGTCAGTGGCGTCCAACCGCGAATAATCGTGGTGGTAATGCCCAGCTGCGCAAATAATTCCAGCGTGCGATACACGCTCGTGCGGTCGATCGACGGCGTGCGCTTAGCGATCTCCCCTGTTTTGGCGGGCTGGTCCAATTCTTGCAATGTTTGGAATACCGCCAGGCGTGGCTTGGTAATGCTTGCGCCCTTTTCGGTAAGAATTGTTTTGAATTTTTCAACTTCGCTCATGAAGACAGTATAGTATTTTTGCAACAAAACTGCAATATGTATGTAAATTGCAACATTTTTGCAGAAAAAACGTAACGGCGATACGATAGAATTCATGAGAATTGCATTTGTAGGAAAAGGCGGAAGTGGCAAAACGACCGTTTCATCACTGTTTCGTTGTACGCGGACGAGCAAAATAAGCGCGTAGGTTTGCTAGATGTGGACGTAAATAGCCACACGGCGTCGGTATTAGGCTTGGCGCAACAGCCAGAGCTTGATTTGTCACAGCCGGCAGTATCGAAAGAAATTTATGAGTATTTGGCGGAGTTATAGCGAAGTTTTGTAGCTCGTTATCGCAAACTCTTCCGCTATAAATGTATCAATAATTTCTAGGATTGTCGGGCGAATTTCGGCAAGTGCCGCCTGCTCTTCTTTTGCAAAGTTTCCCAGTACAAACTTTGTTGCGCCCATGCGGTCTGCTAGCTCATTCCATACGCCAATCCGAACGCGCTTGTAACTGTCGCCAAGGTGCGCATTGAGTGATTTAATGCCGTTATTGCCCGCGTCGCTCCCCTTTTCGCGGGTGCGGATAGTGCCAAGTGGCAACGCGATGTCGTCGTGCAATACAAGTACGTCGGTGGCTGGCGAGAGCTTATAAAAATCCACCAGCGCACGCGCCGAAAGGCCCGTTTCGTTGTAAAACGTGGTTGGTTTTGTAAGTAATATTTTTTCACCATCCACGCTTACTTCTGCAGTATAGGCGT
>CAMEGH010000077.1 GCA_945916045.1 uncultured Candidatus Saccharibacteria bacterium | reverse complement strand
CAGATTGTGCGTGTTTGGCCGCCACTTGCACGGCATCTTGCATCGTAGTATTTTGCAGAATTGTGTATTCCACCTCTGGTGCCCATTCGTCTAGTTGTGCAGCAATTACTGGCGCCTCATCGCCAATTAACACAATGTGGCGCACGCGCACATCGGCCGCCGCCATCGCAAAACCGCTAAAATCTGCGCCTTTGGACGAGCCACCCATAATCAATACTTTTGGCTGAGCGAAGGCATTGAGCGCAGCAATCGCGCTGCCCGGCGTGGTAGCAATACTGTCGTCGTAATACGCCACATCGCCCACTTCCGCCACAAATTTCAAACGGTGATCCAGCCCGGTAAAATCAGCCAGGCCTTTTTCAATCGCGGCAAAATCTTCCACGTACGGCAAGCACGCGCTAATAGCCGCGCAGGCGTTTTCAAGATTATGGGCGCCCGGCAATTTTACGGCGTTTATGCTACAAATTTCACGCCCGTCGCTGGTGACAAACGTATCTTCTGCGATTTTTGCCACCACTACATCGTTTGTAGAATCAGCATTAAACGGCGCCGCGTGCGTGGCAAATTGCGGCTGATTTTTGGCAATTGCGTGGCTGTATTCGTTCGTTGGGTGATACACGCAAATATCGCTTTGCGTTTGCGTGCGCACAATATTGCTTTTGGCGGCGATATATTCTGCAAAATCAGCGTGCACATCTAAATGATCCGGCTCGATCATCAGCACCACCGCAATATGCGGGCTGCGCTGCAAATCCCACAGCTGAAAACTACTCATTTCGTACACAACAATATCGCTCGGCGAAATATCCGGCAGCACCTGCAAAGCTGGCGTACCAATATTGCCCACCAAATGCACCGTTTTGCCGGCCGCGCGCAAAATACTGGTAATAAAACTACTGGTCGTCCCCTTGCCTTTTGTACCAGTCACGCCGATAATCGGCGCCGGGCACTGTTTAAAAAACTCATTCGTCGCCGACCAAATAAACGCCGCACCGGGCAATTTCCGCGGCGCCAGGCCAGCCGTACGCACCACCATGTCGTATTTCTCTAGGTTTGTAAATGCGTCGCTAGCTAGCTGCATATTTGCGCCTTTTGGTGCGTCGGCAAGCTTATCGCGCTCATCCAAAATCGTCACAGTATTACCCGCCTGTTGGGCAAAATATTCGTAGTTTTGGCGGCCTTCAATTCCGTAGCCGGCGATTGCGATGTTCATACTACAAGTATAGCACTAGATATTGCAGGTAAAAAGCCGCCGAAGCGGACAAAGGAGCAAAGCTCACTTCGACGACTTCAGCGGCGTTAGACGACAGCGCTACCACTCGGCAGCGGTCTGTGACTGCGACTGCCCCTCATCCTCCGGATAGAAGATGTCGTGCAACGCCTGAGCGGCCTGCAGCAGGCCAGCCACAGCCGTGACGATACCCGTTGCGGCGTGCATCACTTCGTCCGCCTTGCTGGCGGAATTGTTGCAACGTGCAAGGTGTGCGGAAAACTTCATGATCTCTCCTAGAGAATGAGCACAGTAGCTGCTGTGCATCTGGTAGTAAAGCTATGTCGCGATACTACAATTGCATTTTATCATATTTTTAGTATTTTGTCAATACTATCATAAGTAGCTACTCCCGCCCCGCAATCACCTCATTCGTCAACGCCCGAAATTTCAGCGCAATCGCATCCGCCACTGGCAACATAAAGTCCGTATGGTCGCCTTCGTGTTTCAATTCGGTAATTTCACCATGGCCAATAATATATTCTTTCGCTTCATCTTCCGTCAGAGGCTTTGTGCCATCTGGCCGGTCTTTCAAGTACCAGTGCGCTGCCATGTAAATCATACCCTCGTACTGCTCGGGCGAAACATCCTGCGCCAAAAATGCTGGCGTCTCAATACCGCGAGACTTTTTACTGTACGACTTCGCGTGATTTGCCACTTTTTCGTCTGGGATTAGCTTGTAGCCACCGCCTTCGCGGTCGATATACGCACTCGCAGAACCACATGCGCCATTCATACAAGCGTTATATTGCGACTCCGCAAAATCTAGCCCGCTCTTATCCCACGCCTCCTCTGGCCAAGCGGTAAAATGCAGCGTCACGCGCGGTGGCGTTTCTTCGTACGTTTTATCTGACGGATAAAGATACGGGTGACCCCAGCCATTTGCTTGAATATCGTCATAAATCCCCTGCAAGCCCGCTTCAAATTGCTGAAATCCTTCCACGGTCGGCTCGGCTTCGTACAAGTTTTCCATCGTTTGATAATACGCTTCTTCGCTCGAAACAAGTTCGCCGTCTTCGTTCAGTTCAAAAAAATGCTGCTGCTGAAATGGCGTTAATTCTTCGTAGCTTGGCGCACCTTCTGGCCGTGGCACTTCGTTACTACACGCCGATGTGCCAAATACTGCACACGCTGCCATGGTGCCGACGATAAGTTTTTTACGTACAGAAAAGCCTTCTTTTTGCGTGTCGTTTGCTGTTTCTGTGTTTTGCGGCCGGTTGAAACTCGTCTTCATTATATATAATTATACATGAAAATTACTTTTTGTCAATAAGCATGTCCCTTGGAAACTCAAAAGCCTCAACTAGGGCATCTGCTTATTATAATAAAAAGCCTAGTTGTCGATCTCTACCCTTCTGCTACAGAAAAATCGCCCAACTTTTTGAGCGATTTTTGTACTTTTTTGCGGAACAAACTTGCGCGATAGCTTCTACCCCGCCTTCGCAAACAACCCTTCCAACTTATCAGAAAGATCGTAAATCTCTTCAAGCTCGCCAGCGCCAACCGCCGCCAACACCCACGTATCAGCGTCAATAAACTGCCGCGCGGTTTCTACCATTTGCTCGCGCGTGGTGTGCGCAATCGAGCTTGGCACGCTGTCGTAATCACGAATTGGGCGGTCGCTAAAATAGCGGCCATTATAGAAATTGCTAATTTGCGACACCGTTTGCGCCCCCATTTGATGGCGCCCGAGTGCGTAACTTTTGACAGAATCAAGTTCCTTTTCAGTGATTTCGCCGTTGAGCACTTTGTGCAATTGCGCTTGAATAATATCAAACAAATCGCTGGCGGTTTCGCGGTTTACTTGCCCGCCAAAATCCCAACTACTTTCGTAAAAACTCGCCGCCGTGTCACTAAACATACCATATGCCAAGCCGCGTTTTCGCGCCGAGCCAAAAATGCGCGAGTGCATCGTGCCGGTCAGCAAATGGTTCAAACACGCCATCGCATCAAGCTCTTCGTTTTGCAATACACGTGGCAAAATCATCGACCACGCAAAGGTTACGTTCGACGATTCTTGCCGGCGAATTAAGTTTGGTTTTGCGGAATGAAGTTCATCGTGCGGTACCGCAAATCGCTCGCCTTTTGGCAATTTCCAACTTTCCAAATTGCGCTTAATTGCGGTTTTGCGACCGTGCAACTTTCCGGCAATCACAAAACGCATATTTTCGGCGGTGTGCGTGCGTTTGTGGTGCTCGGCAATATCTTCAAGCGTAATGTGCGGAATGGTTTTTAGGCGCTGGCCAAACGTCAAAACATCTTCGCCCAAAAGCTGCTGCGATTTTGGCCACAACAATCGCGCGTGATCGTTCAAATACCCTGTTAATTCACTGCGCACGTTGCCTTTTTCAGCCTTCAATTCTTCTTCGTTAAATTGCGGCTGGCAAATCGAAACTTTTTGCAAATTCAAGATTCGTTCCCATTCAAAATCCGCGCAATCTGCCATGTACACCATGGAAAGATCGC
>CAMEGH010000076.1 GCA_945916045.1 uncultured Candidatus Saccharibacteria bacterium | reverse complement strand
GTACGATGGCGGCGCGTGCGTCGGTGCGAGATGTGGCGCGTGTATTGCAGGTGCCGTATGGCGAAAGCGACCGCTTGGCAAAGTTGATTCCGCCGCCAGTGCAAGGTCGGCACGTACCAATTAAAAAGTCGCTCGTCGAAGACGCTGATCTTAAAAAAGAATATGAAAATAACCCGACCGCCAAAACAGTGTATGATTTTGCCGGCCAACTAGAAGGCACGATTCGTTCGCACGGGGTGCACGCGGCTGGCGTGGTGATTGCGCCGGACGATTTGGTGAAATTTGTGCCGCTCGAAATGGCGCAAAAAGGCGTGGTAGCAACCCAATATCCAATGGGGCCGGTGGAAGAACTCGGCCTGCTGAAGATGGACTTTTTAGGGCTGTCAAACCTTTCAATTATCAACAACGCGCTGCGTATTATTCGCCGTGTGTATGGTACAGAAATTGACCTTTCGACGCTCCCGCTCGATGATGAAGAAACGTACAAACTGTTCCAGCGCGGCGATACAACCGGCGTGTTTCAGCTAGAGTCTGCCGGTATGAAACGCTATTTGCGCGAGCTCAAACCGAGTGTATTTGAAGATATTATCGCGATGGTGGCGCTCTATCGCCCGGGGCCGATGCAGTTTATCGACAGCTTTATTAAGCGAAAACATGGCGAAGAAGAAATTACGTATCTGCATGAAGGCATGAAGCCGTCGCTCGAAAATACGTACGGCATTTTGGTCTACCAGGAGCAATTTATGCAGATTTCGAAGGAATGGTGTGGATTTACCGGTGGTCAGGCGGACACGCTTCGTAAGGCGGTGGGAAAGAAGAATATCGCCCTGATGCAGAAGGTGAAGCCGGAATTTGTGGAAGGTGCCGTGAGAGTTGGTGGCGCTAAAGCAGAAGTTGCCGAATTGTTTTGGGATCAGCTGGAAGAGTTCGCGAATTACTGTTTTAATAAATCGCATGCGGCGTGCTATGGGCTGATTTCGTACTGGACGGCATATTTGAAGGCGCACTATCCGGATGCGTTCATGGCCGCGCTTATGACGAGTGATCAAGATGACACCGAGCGTTTGGCGATCGAAATGACCGAATGTAAACATATGGGAATCGACGTGTTGGCGCCGGATGTAAATGAGTCGTTTATGGAATTTGCGGTGGTGCCGAACGAAAATAAAATTCGCTTCGGTTTGGCGGCGGTAAAAGGCGTGGGCGAAGGCGCGGTGGAAGAGCTTTTGCGCGCTCGCGATTTGGACGGCAAATTCAAAAGCGTGGAAGATTTTGCCAAACGTGTTGGCGTGCGCAAATTTAACAAAAAAGCCTGGGAAGCGCTGATTAAATGCGGCGGATTTGACAGTATGGGCGAGCGCTCCGACCTTCTGTATAATCTTGAAACGATTCAGGGATTTGCCAGCAAAATCCAAAAAGAAGCTGCCAGCGGTCAAACTGATTTGTTCGGCATGATGGGCGACGAGGCCGCGACCGTGCAGCCGTCAATTTCGCTTGTGCCGGCACCCGCGCAACACACTGAAAAAGAGCGCCTTACCTGGGAGCGCGAGCTGATGGGCTTGTATATTAGCGCGCATCCGCTGGATAGTTTTGCAACGTATTTGAACGAGCAAACCCAGCCGCTTACGCAATTAACCCCAGCGTACGACAGCCGCAAAATGACAGTGGGCGGGCTGATTAGCAGTGTGCGCACAATCATCACAAAAAGCGGCACAAAAATGGCGTTTGTGGCGTTGGAAGACAAATTTGGCGAAGGCGAAGTGATTGTGTTCCCGAATTTGTTTGAGCAAGTTGGCGCAAAATTGGTGCAAGACGCCGTGGTGCGAATTAGCGGCAAAAATTCGGCGCGCGACCGTGACGGAAATTTGGGCAGCGAAAGCAAGCTAATCGCCGACGAGATTGTACTGATTGACGACAAAGAAATCGCCTCCTACGAAGCCACTGGCCGCAAAATGGACGGACCAAAAGTAAGTAGCCAAGTGAAAAAAGAGCGCCGCGAAAACTACAAAGCCATGAAAAGCGGCAAGCCGATTCCAAAAAAGGTTTCGTCTGACGAAAAAGCCGAGAAAAAAGCCGCCGCGCCGCCGCCAGCGCCGGTGTTGCACCAAACGCTGTATATCAATATCAAAAATCCTGACGATCACCAGGCGTTGATGAGTTTGAAGCAAGCCTGCAAAGATCACCCGGGCACGATTGAGGTAATTTTGGTGTTAGGCGAAGAGAAAAAGTCGGCGATTCGTTTGCCATTTAAGGTAGAAGACAGCGCCGCGTTGCTGGGCAAATTGGTAAAAAGTTTGGGCGAAGATGCCGTGGTGATGAAGTAGCGAAGTGCCGCGCAGCAAATCGACTAAAGCAAACACTAAAAAGAGAAAACCACCCGGTCGTAATGACACGGGTGGTAATCCTTTCTGCGGCGCGCCGTTACGGCACGGGTTGTCGTTTGGCAAGCAGTTTGATGCGTTCAGGTCGAAAGCCAGACCAGTGGTCTGTGCCATCGACGACGACGGGCGCCTGGAGATGACCGAGCGCCATGACGTACTCACGCGCTGCGTCGCTCAAGCTGATATCAACGACATCGTACTTGAGACCGAGCTTGTCGAGCGCACGCGTTGTAGCACGACACTGCACGCAAGTGGGTTTGCTGTAGACGGTGATCATTTTGATCGCCTTCTTTCTGTGTGGTTTTGTGAAAGGACATACAAATCAACCCCGCAAAGCGGGAATCATGCAGCTATACCCCTAAAGAGTATGCCGGAAGACTTCTACCTAATCTTTCGGCGGTTGATTCTGTTACAAGTATAGCGCTTTCGTTTGCAAAAAACAATACATCTAGTGGTTGTTTGCAAAAAATCCGCTATATGTGGTGGTTTTGTTGCGATTTGCTAAAAACGTGGTACAGCGCAATTCCGGCCGCCACGCTTACGTTAAACGATTCTTTTTGCCCAACCATAGGGATCTCTACCGTGTCGTGGCATTGCGCTAGCAGTTCTGGCTCGACGCCGTGGACTTCTTCGCCAAGCAACAGCGCAATTTTTGCGGGTGGTTCATATTCTGGCAGGGCAATCGAATCTTCGGCTTGTTCGAGCGCCACAATGGTGTAACCCTCCTGGGAAAGCCGCGCAAGTGGCGGCGTTTCTTCGTACGAAAACGGCACGAGCGTTTCGGCGCCAAGCGCGGTTTTGTGGATTTGCTTAGTGAGTTTTTCGGCAATATGCGGCAAACGCGGATCGTGTTCAATCGCAGGGTAAGGCGTGTAGCCGCTGCAAATAATGTGCGCCGCGCCAAAGCCTTCGCTGGTGCGAAAAATCGCCCCCACATTGTGGGTCGAGCGAATATTATGCGCCAGTACAATAATTTCAGCCATTTTACCCATTGTATCATTGTTATTAGCACAAGCTTCTTGCTATAATAAAACCAATGGACGAGAAAAAAATTCAAGAGGCGAGGCGCACGCACGACGAAGAATCAACGCAAAAACGCGCCTCGATTTTGGGGCTGCAGTATCTTGATACGCGAGAAGTTGAAAAAACCTTGCCGCTGATTAAGGATTTGATTTCGATCAAAGAAATGCATTTGAACAAAATCATCCCGCTTGTAAAGGGCGATGATTCTACGACGACGCGCTTTGGCGTGACGAGCGATACACCGCAAACTGTCATCAAAAAAATGGAAAAAGAATACGCCGACGATGGCAAAACGGTGCAATTTTTGCTGCTCAGCAAATCGGGCTATCACGCGTTTATGCTGCGCTACGATCCGCCAAAAGAGGTCGTGTA
>CAMEGH010000075.1 GCA_945916045.1 uncultured Candidatus Saccharibacteria bacterium | reverse complement strand
ATCGCCGATGTAGCCGCTCCAATCGCTCAAAACTGCAGTAATAATACCGGCAACTCCGACCACAATAACAATGCCCATCAGCAAGCCGTCGGTAGGTGGCGCGCCGCCAATAATCGCCACGATTTCGTCGGTGGCAATTTTGATAGCAAACGGCATCACCATCGCCAGCAGCGCCAATATCACCGATGACACCGCGGCGATCCACACATAGCGCGCCATGCCTTCGGCGTAGCTAAAAAGTCTGGTAATTTCTTTCATTCCTTATATTGTAGCATTTGCGCGGCAAAATATGCGCAAAAATCCCCTGTTGTTGGCGCACTTTTTTTGGTATGATGGGCGTATGGAAAGCATAAGCATCTCTACTATTACAGCGCGTGAAATTTTGGATTCGCGCGGCAATCCAACGGTTGAAGCCGACGTTATACTAAGCGACGGATCATTTGGGCGCGCCTCGGTGCCAAGCGGCGCCAGCACCGGCAGCCACGAAGCAGTTGAACTGCGCGACAGCGACGACGACCGCCACCGCGGCAAAGGCGTATTGCAAGCAATTAGCAATATCCGCGAGCAGATTACCCCAGCGTTGGTTGGCAAAAATCCGTTCGATCAAGCCGAAATCGACCAAATTATGATCATGCTTGACGGCACCCCGAACAAGGCAAATTTGGGTGCAAATGCAATTTTGGCCGTGAGCTTAGCCTGCGCCAAAGCCGCCGCAAAAAGCAAAGAATTGCCGCTGCACGATTACATTGCGTCGCTCGCTGGAACCACCAACGAACAATCGCTCCCGCTGCCAATGATGAACGTCATGAATGGCGGCCAGCACGCAGCCGGCAGCACTGATATCCAAGAATATATGATTATTCCCCGCAGCGCCGATACCATTTACGAAGCGGTCGAAATGGGCGCAAATATCTTCCACGAACTCGCGAGTGTACTCAAAGAAGCTGGCTACATGACCACTGTTGGCGACGAAGGTGGCTACGCGCCAAACGTAACGCGCGGCAACAAAGAACCGCTTGAGCGCATTCTTGCAGCGATTGAACGCGCCGGCTACCAAGCAGGTAAAGATGTTGGCTTGGCGCTTGATGTGGCGGCCAGCGAATTTTACAAAAATGGCGATTACCACCTGGCAACCGAACAAAAAATTCTTGATTCGAACGCCATGGTGAGCGAAGTAAAAACACTTACCGAAAAGTTTCCGCTGCTTTCGGTTGAAGACGGCCTGAACGAAGACGACTGGAACGCTTGGCAGCAATTAACCTTCGAAATTGGCGCAAATGTGCAATTGGTGGGCGACGATTTGCTTGTCACCAACAAAGAGCGTTTACAGCGCGCGATTGCCGAAAAATCTGCCAACGCAATTTTGATTAAACCAAACCAAATTGGTTCGCTCACCGAAACAATCGACACGGTTATGACCGCCAAAAACGCCGGCTGGGGCACGATTATCTCGCATCGCTCAGGCGAAACGGAAGATGTCAGCATTGCGCACATTGCCGTTGGGCTTGGCGCGGGGCAAATCAAAACTGGGTCGCTCAGCCGCAGCGAACGAATTGCCAAATATAACGAACTTATGCGCATCGCCGAAGCTAACCCAGGCCTGGCTCTCGCTCAACCATTTCGCAGGTAATCCATGGCCGTTATTACTTTTTACGAAGCCACGCCGATCGACACACAGCAGCTCACCGAAGCGCTCAACGACACCGATCACTACTGGCAATATGTCGACAAACCGCTCACGCCAGAAAACGCCACACCCGACGCCGAGGTGATTTCGGTATTTATTCACAGCAATATTACCAGCGAAGTGATGGATCGTATGCCAAAATTAAAGCTGATTGCCGTGCGCACTAGCAGCTTCGACCATATCGACCTCGACCATGCACGCATGCGCAATATTGTCGTAGTGAACGTGCCAAGCTTTGGTGAAAACACCGTCGCCGAGCACGCATTCTCGCTTCTTTTAGCGCTCACTCGCCAGCTGCCACGCACGCTTGAGGAAACCTCCGATGGCGTCTATATTTCTAAAGACCACGTTGGGCGCGATCTAATCGGCCGAACACTCGGCATCGTTGGCATGGGCCAAGTTGGCGAATATATGGCGCGTATCGGCAAAGGGTTTGGTATGAATATTATTGCCAGCGACCCTGAAGAAAATGCAGTACTTGCAGAAAGAGTTGGATTCTCCTACGTCCCGTTTGACGACCTACTTCTACAAAGCGATGTCGTCTCGCTCCATACACCACTCAATCCAAACACTTACCATATGATCAACCAAGGTACGCTTGAGCGCATGAAAAAAACCGCGATTTTGCTCAATACGTCTCGCGGTGAGCTGGTGGAAAATCGCGCGCTGATTGCCGCGCTTCACAACAAAGAAATCGCCGGCGCCGGGCTCGATACGGTAGAAGGCGGCCGATTCTTAAATTCTGATTCGGCGATCGAAAATATCATCGAAAAAGCGTCGTCGCCCGAAAGCCATTTGCGCAGCGCCGAAGCCAACGCGCTCGTGCGCATGCCAAACGTCGTAATCACCCCGCACGTTGCCTACAATACGGTCGAGGCAATCAAGCGAATTAACGATTGCACCGCGCAAAATATCATTGATTTTTGGTACGGAAAATCGCCAAATCGCATCGTAGCGCCAAAAAGCTCGGGCAAATTAGTGATTATTCGCCACGGCCAAAGCGAATGGAATGCGCTCGGCAAATGGACCGGCACCACCGACGTGCACATTACACAGCAAGGTATCGATGAATCGGCTGAAATTGGCCGATTAGTTGCTGATATTCCGTTCGACTACGCCTATATTTCCGAGCAAATTCGCACACGCGAAACGCTTGAGGCATTCAAAAATGGTTCTGGTCAATTAGATTTACGCTACGAAAGTGCGCACGCCATTAACGAGCGTGACTACGGAATTTACACCGGAATGCGCAAAAATGATATCAAAAAAATCATTGGCGATGTGGAATACGACGCGTTGCGGCGCAGCTGGGACGGCCCGGTAGAAGGTGGCGAATCACTCAAAGATGTCTACGAGCGCGCCATTCCGTTTTATTTGCGCATTGTACTGCCGCGTTTGCGCCACGGGCAAGATATTTTGATAGTTGCGCACGGTAATTCGATCCGCTCGCTTATTAAATACATCGAAAATATCAGCGATGACGACATCGGTACAATGGAGATGATCCAAGGCTGTGCACTCGTGTACGAAGTTAATGCCGAAGGGCGCTCAAAGAAAAAGAATGTCGTGCTACTCGAGTCTTCAGAGAGCAAAGAGCCATAATCGTTACAATAAAAAACTCCCGCGCACTATAGCGGGAGTTTTTCACTGCGGTGCTTTTTAAACTACCGAGCCGTTGGTTGTTTCGCAGACTGCTGCCGCAATTGCGTCGACAATTTCACCCGCTTCATCGCCAGCAAGCGTTTGCTCATACGGCGTAATTTTTATATGCAATGTAACATTTTTTGTCGTTGAATCTTCTGGCTGATAAATGCCACTTAGTTCTACCGACACTACTTCTTGCGCCGCGTCTGCTGCATGTTGCGCTGCCGCTACAACATCGCTATACGCCACCAATTCGCTCACCGAAATCGAAATATCACGCTCGACCGATGGATATCGACTCAGTGGCACATACCTAGCAGTTTGCGCAGAGATTGCCGTATGCAACCCTTCAAAATCAAGCGTCGCAGCCGCTGTGTATTCTGGCAATTTAAAGTTTTTCAGCACTGTCTGCTTCAGCTCACCCGCCATACCAATAAATGTGCCGTCGGT
>CAMEGH010000074.1 GCA_945916045.1 uncultured Candidatus Saccharibacteria bacterium | reverse complement strand
GCAATCTTGATCTTTCGGAATTTGATATTATCCTGACGAGTAGCTATCTACACGGCCACCAGGTGACAAAAACTCGGCCAGACCAAATTGTCATTAACTACTGCCATACACCGCCGCGTTACTACTGGAGCCATTACGATCTGTACCGCAAAGACCCGGGCTACGGCAAACTTAACCCGATCGTGCGCGCACTGATGCCACTAATGGTGCCGCGCCAGCGCCAGCTCGATCTTGAAGCCGCCGAAAAGGTCGACCTTTTCATTGCCAATTCTACCGAAACCGCCGAGCGTATCAAAAAATATTACGGCAAATCAAGCACCGTCCTGCACCCGCCCGTTGATATTAAACGCTTTACGCCAGCGCGCGAACGCGGCGATCACTACGTTACATTGGGGCGACAGCTTCCGAATAAGCGCTTCGACCTGGCCGTAAAAGCCTGCACGAAGCTAGGCGTACCATTAAAAGTATTTGGCAGCGGTCCACTCCACGACAAGCTCGTGGCTAGCGCCGGGCCAACCATCGAATTTTACACCGACCGATTTGGCGATGCTAGCGACGTCGAGGTAGAAAAAGCCCTCAACACTGCGCGCGGATTTGTTTTCCCGAGTGATGAAGATTTTGGCATTGTTGCGGTTGAAGCACTCGCAGCTGGAGCGCCAGTTATTGCCTATGCGGCGGCAGGCACTCGCGACATAGTACAAGACGGCGTCAGTGGTGTTATGTTTGAAACGCAAACGGTTGACAACGTGGCGAATGCTATTCAAAAAGCCGACAAAATGACTTTTCTACCCGCCACGCTTGCTCGCAAAGCTAAGCGATTTGAGCGGCAGATGTTTATCGATAAACTGAAGCGAATTATCGCACAAGAAGACGCTAAGCGCAACAAAAAATAACCATAAACTGCTATACTACAAATATGAAAAAATTCACCTACATCGCACTTAGTATTATCACCCTCATTGCAATCGGTACTGGAGCGTGGTATTTTCTCATACACGAATCTTCGCCTAGTCAGCCCTCTACAGGCGAACGCACCGAGCAATCAAATAGTGACACAGAGCCTACGGAGGATGACGGTAAAAACTACCTTGTAATTGAAGAATTTGACGTACGATTCCCTATTGAGAATCCGCAAATCCAAGATGCCACCTATCTCATTGGCACCAACAACCCCTATGGCGACGAATCGCAAGGTGAATATGAGTACGCCCGCCTTTCAACTGCAAAAAGTGATCGAGGCGAGTATGGCCCGCTCTGCAAAATTGACCAAGGTACTGATACCGTAGGAGGAGTACTCTTCCGGGGAGACGCAGATAGTGTATTTGGACCACAAGAAGACCGCATGCAAGATATTGGTCAGGAAATCAACGGTCACTACTATGTCTATCGACCGATGCAGCAAGTTTGTGAAGGGCTTGAGTATGAACAGTACTATGACGAAATGTACGCCACCAGCGAAGCATTCCAAGAAGCGATGAACAGCCTAGAGTCGGCTAATTAGATACCGCTCGGTCGCCGCCAACGATATCTCGTCAAAACAGCCAAAATAATAATATACGCTACACCCACAACAATAGTGGATACCACCACGAAACTTCCGTTGCCAGCCCAAAAAAATACACAAAATACACCATATTTCCCAGCACATACAGTTGCACGGCCGCAAGTAGCCACCCAAGCAACTAGATATATTTCGGTTCTTGCAGTAATCTCACTTGACTTTACTTATGTTTTATGGTATTATAAGATAAAGCAATTACTTCGCGTGCCCCAACGCCTGATTAATCCGCGTTGAAGAATCCGCCTTATTGTCGCCACCAACGCCAAATACCATTTCGATGTTATTTTTTTCGCAGACTTCGGTTTCGGGAATATCCGCCACCGATTGGCGATCACCACCATTGGCAAACACCAGCTCATCACCAGGATGCTGGCGAGCAATATGTGCCAGCGACGCGCATACTGTCATATCTTCATCAATCGCCAACATCACTTCGTCCACCGCGCGCAACGCGCGCAGCAAGCGCAAACGGTTCGCTTCATTCAAAATAATCTGTTCTTTTTTTACCAATTGCTGCTCATCGTTATTTACCACTACAATTAGCTTATCGCCGAGCTCTTTGGCGCCCTCAATCATATCAATATGCCCGCCGTGCAACGGGTTAAAAAATCCACTTACAATTACAACTTTCATGCCATCCTCCACTTATTCGGTCTGTTTTTAGTATACCCGATTTGCGGGCGCTACCGAACCCTTTTGCGCCAAATGCTATACTATAAGTATGAATATTTTGGTAACGGGCGGCGCGGGGTATATCGGCAGCCATACGGTAATAAAACTTATTGAAGCGGGCCACACGCCCGTTGTGGTAGATAATTTGTGCAACAGCAGCGCAGAATCGTTGCGGCGCGTGGCACAAATTACAGGCGTGACGCCGCCGTTTTACCAGCAAGATGTGCGCGATACGGCGGCGCTTGAAGCGGTATTTGCAAAACATGCGATCGATGCGGTGATTCATTTTGCCGGCCTAAAAGCTGTGGGCGAAAGCACCGAAAAGCCGCTGCTATATTACCAAACCAATCTTGATTCTACTTTCACCTTGCTTGAAGTAATGCGCACATTCAACGTAAAAACATTGGTGTTTAGCTCGAGTGCGACGGTGTACGGCAGCGAACCTGCGCCGTATTCAGAAGATTCGCCAATTGGCCGCGGCATCACCAATCCGTACGGCCGCACCAAGTATTTTATTGAAGAAATGTTGCGCGATATCGCCAGCAGCGACGGTTCACTCGCCATTACCAGCCTACGCTACTTTAACCCAATTGGCGCACATCCAAGCGGCTTAATCGGCGAAAATCCAAACGGCGTGCCGAACAATTTAATGCCCTATATTACCCAAGTCGCCGTTGGTAAACGCGCAGAACTTGGTGTGTTTGGCGACGACTACGATACGGTGGACGGCACAGGCGTGCGCGATTATATTCACGTGGATGATTTAGCCGAAGGGCACGTCGCGGCGTTGACGCACAGCCAAACCGGCTACTGCGCGATTAACCTCGGCAGCGGCGAAGGCACATCGGTGCTGCAATTAGTGCACGCGTTCGAAGAAGCATCTGGCGCCAAAGTCCCGTACAAAATCCACCCACGCCGCCCCGGCGATGTGGCGGTTTCGTATGCCAAAATCGCCCGCGCTGCCGACGTTTTGCAGTGGCGCACCACGCGCACAATTGAAGATGCCTGCCGCGACAGTTGGAGGTGGCAGTCGGGTAATCCGGAGGGGTATAAATAAACTATGGAAATGAATTTTTGTCGCCGTTGTGGCGCGCCACTTACGCACCTGCAACAACATGTATACGAATGTGAGAATAAGCATATTTTGTTTGCCAACGCATCACCTACCGTCGGAATCTTCTTTGTCACAGAAGACAATCAAGTGCTACTTTCGGTACGCGGTATTGAGCCACGAAAAGGCATGCTTGATTCGTTTGGTGGATTCGTTGATGGCGCCGAACCGCTCGAAGTAGCCGTGGCACGTGAACTAGAAGAAGAGCTTGGGCTGAAGCCAGGCGATTACACTGCGCCAGAATACCTCACAAGCGGAGTAGGGAATTACCCCTACAAAAATGAGGTATTGCCGATACTAAGCAGCTTCTTTTGGTCACGCCTTTTAACCAATAACCTTCAGCCGCAAGATGACGTGGCAGATATTGCCACCTACTCGCTGGCTGAGGTGCCGCTTGAGAAATTGCACGATGAAGATATCGTACACGGCATTAAAACGCTTCAGCAAAAACTCCTGTAATAAGGTATAATAGAACCATGACTAAAATGCTAATTACAGGTGG
>CAMEGH010000073.1 GCA_945916045.1 uncultured Candidatus Saccharibacteria bacterium | reverse complement strand
CAGGGTGGGTGTAGCCAAACCGGCCGACCGTGGCAATTGCGTGCCCGGTGGCGTTGTCGACCGACGAAAGGGCAATGTTATCTGCACCGTAATTTGGCAACATTTCGGTGCCGGCGGCTACAGCAGCTTCGGCGGCTTGTTGCGCACGGTAATCAAGCGTGGTTTTTACGGTCAGTCCGCCGCGCCCAACCGTAGCTTTGCCAAGTTCGCGCTCAAGCGCATCGCGCACTTCAAGCACAAAATGCGGCGCTTTAATGTTTTCGTTTGTGTTAATTGGTGGTTCGATATTCTCAAGAATCGGATATTCTTTTGCCTCATCGGCCTCTTCTTGCGTAATAAAACCTTCTTCGCGCATGGCGTTAATCACGCGGTGTTGGCGCTGAATAAGCGCTTCGTGGCCAGCTTCGTTGTACGGATCATAGAGCCCCGGCTGGTTTGGAATACCGGCCAGCAGTGCTGCTTCAGGCAATGTCAGCTCTTTGGCGGGTTTGGCAAAATAGGTTTGCGCGCCACTTTCCACTCCGTTACGGCGCCCGCCAAACGGTGATTCGTTCAAATAGAGCGTCAAAATTTGGTCTTTGTCGTACATTCGTTCAACTTCAATCGCCAAAATCAACTCTTTAATTTTGCGCGGAATACCCGCCATGCCGCGTTCGTTGGCTTCATCCGCAAAGAATACTTGCTTTACCAGCTGTTGCGTGAGCGTGGAGCCACCTTGCGTGCTGCCGCCGCGTGCGTTGTTAATGGTGGCGCGCGTCAAGCCACTAATACTTACGCCGTTGTGATTGTAAAAATCGCGGTCCTCAATAGCAATGGTCGCTTGGCGCATCACCTCGTTGATGTCTTTGCTCTCAATCACTTGGCGGTAGTCGCCGTCGCCCTTATCTTCCCATAACAGTTCGCCGTTGCGGTCGTAGTAGCGCGTGACGGTAGTTTGCACGCGTTTGGCAAGTTCGCTTGGGCGGATCGAATCAAGATCGCGGCGGTAATACGCAAAGAGTGAACCAGCGGTCAAAACGCCAATCAAAATAAGCACACCAACGATTTTTAGCAACATCATTGCGCCGCGGCGGCTAAACCAATAGCCAAGCACGCGTTTTGGGTGCAAGCGGTAAAAGAAGCGTTTTACTGGGTGTTTTGGCAGTGTCGCAAGGTATTCGGCACGCTTTCTGGCCTTCGCATCCTTCTTGGTTTTGCGTTTGTGCGATAAATTTGCGTACACGCTCATCTTGCGTGATGCGCCGTTTTTACTCTTCTTACTCACGTCCCGTCCACTCTTTCATAAGCATTATTTCTCCCATTATACCAAACGCACTAGGCGGATTGCTAGGCTATTTGTTACAATAAAAGCAATATGAATGAAGAAAAAGGAGCGGCTATGACCTTGGCTGAAGAGCTAACCTGGCGCGGGTTTGTAAACCAAACGACGTTTGCTGATATCACTGATGTAAATACTCCGCGTACGCTCTATTTCGGAGTAGACCCAAGCGCTGATAGTATGCAGATTGGCAATTTGGCCGCTATGATGATGGTGCGCCATTTTATGGAGTACGGCCACAAAGTAATTTTGCTGGCGGGCGGCGCTACCGGTATGATCGGTGACCCGGATGGCAAAAAACAAGAACGTGATTTGCGCAACGCCGAAACCGTGCAAAAAAACGTTGAAGGCCTGAAAAGGCAGTTCGATATGCTATTTGCAGGCAAGCCGTATGAGGTGGTAAATAACTACGATTGGTTTAAAAACATCAACTACATTGAATTTTTACACACAGTCGGCAAGCACGTCAGCATGACGCAACTTTTGGACCGCGACTTTGTGCAACAACGTATTGGCGAAGGTGGCAGCGGGATTAGCTACGGTGAATTTAGCTACAGCTTGATCCAGGGCTACGACTTTTTGCATTTGTTCCGCGAAAAGGGTGTGACGCTGCAATTGGCTGGCGCTGACCAATGGGGAAATAGCATTACGGGCGCATCATTAGTGCGAAAACTCGGCGGCGGCGAAGCGCACGTCTACACGACGCCGCTCGTAATTAACAAGCAAACGGGTATCAAATTTGGCAAAAGCGAAGGTGGCGCGGTGTGGCTTGACGGCGCAAAAACTAGCCCGTACAAATTCTACCAATTTTGGCTAAACGTGGATGATGAAACCGCCGAAGATTTGATTAAAATTTACACGTTGCTGCCAAAAGACGAAGTGCTTGCGCTGATTGAACGCCACCGCCAAAATCCAGGCGCGCGCGAATTGCAAAAAGTGCTGGCTGCTGAAGTCACTAGTTTAATTCACGGCGTAGATCGCGCAGAAGCGGTCAAAAAAGCGAGCCAGATTCTGTTTAGTAAAGATGCGTTTGAGCTTGATGGCGAAACCGTTGATGTGCTGCGCCACGAATTGCCGGTACAGCCGCTTGGCGCTACAATTATCGAAAGTTTGGTGGCTAGTGACATCGCAAAAAGTAACGGCGAAGCGCGCCGCTTGCTTGCGGGAAATGCCGTTTCGATCAATGGCCAAAAAGTGCAAGAAGACGCGCAAATTACGGTGCCGACGCTTATCAAAAAGGGCAAAAATAACTTTGTGCTTGTGGTAGCGTAGCCGTGCAAAACGTAGCGAGTGGGATGCGGGCGTTTTACGCGGCACGCAAAAAGCGAATCAATTGGACGGCCGGATTTGCAGCAGTCGGGCTGCTGGTGTGGCTTTTTGTGGTGTTTTTTGTGACGCCATATAATCATTCGATCGACCGCAGCGAGGCATTTTACGTTTCCACCACCGAACTACGTTCGACGTCGGCGCGGGCGACGGTGCTCAATATCGACGGCGACAAAGGTCAGGTGCGCCTGGAAGACGGCGCGCGCAAAGATTCGATTTTGGAGGTAACTTTTTACCAAATGGAGCCGGCGCCGGGCGATACGGTGTTGATCGATGTGATGCGTGGCGGCGAAATCAGCAGTGGTGTAGTGGAATATTGGCGTATGCCGGGTGTGATTTTGCTGGCGGTGCTATTTGTATTGCTCGTAGTGATCGTGGCGGGTCGCCAGGGGCTGATGAGCGTAGCTGGGTTGGTTATTAGTATCTGTGTGATTGCGTTTGGACTGATTCCGACGGTAGTAAATGGCGCGAACGCATTTTGGGCGTGTATCGCGAGTGCGTTCGTGATTGCAATTATCTCGATTGTCGTGGCGCACGGGTGGCGGTATCGTACGTTTGTGTCGCTGTGTAGCATTTTGCTGGTATTGACACTGGCGATTTTGCTGGCACTATTTGGTGGCTGGATTGGATATTTAACAGGGGTGTATGACGAAACATCTGCCAATTTATTGTACGCATCGGGGCCAGGAATTGACCTGCGCGGCGTGCTGGTGGGTGGCATTATTATCGCTACACTTGGCGTGCTTGATGATATTATTACCGCGCAAACCGCGGCCGTAGACGAACTGCACAAAGCACAGCCAAAGCTTACTTTCAAGCAGTTATTTGCGCACGGTCGTTCGGTGGGCGGCGAACATGTGGCGTCGCTTGTCAACACATTGGCACTGGCGTATATTGGCGTGTCGTTGCCGGTGGTTATTTCGATGGTGATTCATTTTAATCCAACGCGTTCAATTTGGGCGCTACTAAACACCGAATTCATTTCGCAGGAAATTATTCGCACTCTGGTATCGAGCATGGCGCTGGTGTTAGCGATTCCAATTGCGACGGCGATTGCGTCGTGGGCGATTCTGCACAAAGCGCAAATAATTGCTATACTAAAAGGCAGAAAGCATAAAAGCGGAGGACGACATGCAGCCAATTGATGCAGTGAAGGGGAATGTTTCGGCAGAAGCTGAGGCAAATATTACAAGGTGGTTGACGCAGCCAAAATTTGCGATGTACGCAGATGAATTGGCGCAAATGATTGCCGATGAACGCTGGCAGGAGCT
>CAMEGH010000072.1 GCA_945916045.1 uncultured Candidatus Saccharibacteria bacterium | reverse complement strand
GGCCGTGTAGCTAGCTACTCGTCAGGACAATAGCGACTTCCGACAGATCACGATTGCGCATGGCATTGACGGCAAGCGTCGGAAAAAGTTTGTACGATGTACGGAGTTTTTTAGGGATTTTTTGCAAGCGGCTGGGGCGCACATCAACTTCATGAAAAGCCGGGAGCTTTTCTTTATTGTAAATGGCGGTGTAGATGGGCGCAGTTGGGAAGGCTTCGTGCATGGCCAGCACGACATTTTCGGCGCCGCCCATCATGGTTAAAAAGTCGCATACAATCACGATTTTTGGTTGAGAAGCGCTCATCTATTTTGCTCCATCTTTACGCACAACAACGGCGATTGTTTTGAATAATATTTTCATATCCAGCCAAAAACTCCAATTTTGTGCGTAAAATAATTCTAGCTCAATGCGGTCTTCAAAGCTCAAGTTGCTACGCCCGCTCACCTGCCACAGCCCAGTCACGCCAGATTTTACGCTGTGTAGGAGTGCAGTTTTGTTTTTATTAAACTTGGCTTCTTGCGGCAAAATAGGGCGCGGGCCAACAAGACTTAAATCACCTTTTAGTACGTTGAATAATTGCGGTAATTCATCTAGCGATGTATCACGAAGGAACTTCCCAAAGCGCGTAATGCGCGGGTCGTCTGCGACTTTACGGTTTGTTTCATATTCTTTGGCGAGGTCGTCGCGGCCCATGTCGCGGAATTCTTCGGCGGCATCTTTTTTGCCATATTTGGCGCTCATTGAGCGGAATTTAATCAGCTGGACTGGTTCAGAAAAGCGGCTTAAACGTTTTGATACGTAAAAGATTGGGCCGGGATTGAGGATTTTTTGCAGAATGATAAGAATAAGGAAAACGGGCGAAAGGAGCACAATCGCAATAAAGCTAAGAACTGTATCGAAAATAAGTTTGACGATTTCGCCCCACCCGGTAAGCGGCGTTTGGCTGACAGAAATCATTGGGTAGCCCAAAAAGACATCGACGGTGTTTTTGCCGCTGTAAAATTCTGGCTCACCAGGGATAAAATTGTAGCTAATGTGGCGAGCTTGCGCGGCAGAGAGGATTTTTTGGTTGCGCGCTTGGTCATCGTACAAATCAGTTTGAATGATGGTGGTGATGTGGTTGGAATCGATAAATTTCAGTGCAGATTCAACCTGCGAATAGTGTAAAACGTTAAGATTTTTTGGCAGCACTGCTTTTGGCCCGGCGATTGCAACCACTTCGTAGCCACTTTTTTTGGTATCTGCTAAATTGCCCGCCAAATCCGCCACGGCGCTCGATGAACCCACTAAAAGCACGCGGCTCGTGCCAATACCATACCGAAACAGCCGCGAACGCAACCAGCGGAAAAACTCACGCTCCAGCACAAGGAGCAAAAACGCGCCAATCAGTGCATAAACAGCCACAAGTCGCGCCGGCAAAAGCGAATTTCCCGTAATAAATTCCCATCCCAAAATCAACAACACGCCAATAAACGACCCGGCCGCAATGCGCGCCCATTCTTGCAAGCGGCGGTCGTAAATTGCCATTCGGTACAATCCAAGCAGCGCAAATGTGGCAATCCACAACGGCACAATCGTAATAACGCCCCAAATATATTCAATCGCGTACACTTCAGAAACGAGCGGCCGCGCATCGTATTCAACCCGTAAAACATACGCCATACTCAGCGCAAAAATAATCACCAGCGCATCAACCAAAAGCAACAAAAGGCTGTAATACTGCGAGTTTCGTCCTAACATAGGATATATTATACACTAGATATATGACGCGCGCGCTTGCAAATAGTATTACTGTGTTGACTGCCATAATTTTGGTGGGCGTGTTGTTTCAGGCGCCAATTTCGGTTTTGGCGGATGTGCACGTGCCAGACGCGGCGCTTTTGGTGAAGGCGTGGAAGGAAATATTGCTTGTTTTTGTGCTGCTTTTGCTGGGCATTTTGGCGTGGCGTTTGGGTAAAGTGCGCCAGCTTTTGCGCGATAGATTGTTGTGGTTGATTGCGGCAATTGGCGCGCTGCATGTGGTGCTGCTTGTGGCGTTCGAAAACCATTACGTTAGCGAATTTGCGGGCTTGCTGATTGATGTACGCATTTATGCTGTGTTTGTGGCGACGTATATTTTGGTGCGTGTGTGGCCGACGGCAAAAAAGCCACTGCTGCTGAGCGTGGCGGCGGGCGCAAGCGTGGTGATGATGTTTGCGTTTTTGCAAGCAACGGTGTTGCCAAAAGATGTTTTGGCGCACATTGGCTATTCGGAAGAAACAATTACGCCGTATCAAATGGTGGATTTAAACCCCGATTATATTCGTGTGAATGGGACGTTGCGTGGGCCAAATCCGTTGGGAGCGTTGGCGTCGATAGTGGCGCTTTTTGCGCTGGTGGCGGGCGTGCGTTGGGCGCAAAAACGGCCACGAGTGTGGTGGTATGGCGTGGCAATTTGCGTGGTGGGAATTTGCGCACTGGTGGCGTTGTGGTTTAGTTATTCGCGTAGTGCGCTTTTGGCATTTGTAGCGGCGGCAGGCGTTGTGGCGGTGGTGTGGCTGGCGCAAAAAGTATCGCTCAAAATAATGGCGGCGCTTTTTGCAGGTGCGGTTTTACTGTTAGGTGTGGCGGCATTTGCGGCTAAAGATACGGCTTTTGTGCAAAATGTGGTGCTGCACAGCAACCCTGATGGCAGCGATCACAAATCTGATCATGGGCATGTTGAATCGCTGATCGAAGGTATGGAGGCAGCAGCAAATCAGCCGTTTGGCGCTGGGCTTGGCGGGGTCGGATCGGCGTCGCTGCTTTCCGACGAGCCGTTGATTATCGAAAATCAATATTTGTATATTGCGCACGAATCGGGCTGGTTGGGATTGGCGCTGCAGTTGTGGCTATTTGGCTGGATTTTGTGGCGTTTGTGGTTGGACCGAAAAAGTGGTTTGTCGTTGGCAGTGTTGGCGACAGGTGTTGGCATGGCGGTGATTGGGCTGGTATTGCCGGTGTGGGCAGATGACACGATTGGGCTGCTGTGGTGGGGCGTGGCCGGAGTTGCTGCCGCAATTGCCATGAGCGGCGCGCCACGTTCTTCACAAAAACAGAGGAAATCACCCATCGCACCTATTGCTCGCACGCCGTAAAAAATGGTATTATAGCCATAACTATTATGAATCCAAATAATCCATACCAACAGCCAAACAAACCGGGGCAGAATCCTGCGCCACAGACACCGCCGCCATACCAAACGTTGCCGCCGGTAGCGCCCGCTGCGCCTGCACAAAATTGGCAGCAAACGCCACAAAATCAGCCGAGTTTTACGCAGCCAAATTATGGACAGCAGGCAGTTCCTGGGCAAACGCCGCAAAACTATACTGGTGGTTCGCCAACGCCACCGCCGCGCCCAACGACCCCTGGTGGTACGCCTGATCGCACGCCGCCACCGCGGCCAAAATCGTACGGCAAAGCGCCGCTCGGCATTCGGATCGCAGATTGGATAAAAAAGAATTGGTGGGCGCCGGTAGTTGGTGTTTTGGTGCTGGCAATTGTTGGGCTTATCATTTTCCAGATTGCGCAACCGGCTAATGCGTTGCCGCAAGGTACGGTGATTGATGGCCAGGATCTGAGCGGTTGGGATAAAGATGATGCGATCGAGGCGCTCAACACGGCGTATGGCGACGTGCAGACGGATATTTATTTTGGCGATTCAGAAATTCCGTATACCACCGCTGAAGCGCGCGATGTCGGCATCAGTGTTGATAACTCCGGCCGGCTCGAAAACGTGTCGTATCCGTTTTGGTTGCGGCTGATTCCGTCGTCGTATTTTTGGGCGTCGTCGCTTAATTCGGTGGGCGAGCCGCTCTATAATTACAATCGTTCAGCGCTGGATAGTTTTGCGGCAGATGAATTGGGGAGCGATTGCCAGATTGAGCCGCGCAACGCAACATTAATACTGGAAGATGACCTTTTTACCGTAGTGAGCGCCGTGC